>JBFFLO010000168.1:0-6178 GCA_041554895.1 Lutimonas sp.
CCTGAATTTGATGTCATGGCTCCTGAAAGCATTGAAAAACCCGGTGCAGATGTTACATACTCTACTTCAGGAAACTGCATTAGAATTTCTTCAACTTCTTTTGAGATTTCATTGGTTCTTTGCAGGGAGGCCGCATCTGGCAACTGCAAATTTACAAAGTAATAACCCATGTCTTCAGCCGGAATAAATCCTCCTGGAACGAGATATCCAAAAACTCCGGAACCCACTGTCATAAGAAGAATGAAGACAAGCCCCCTCTTAAGTTTTCTGCCCATAATATTGGTAAAACTCATATATGATTCGGTTGTTCTATCCATTCCTTTGTTAAATTTCGCAAAGAACCAGCCCAAAGGACCTCCATACTTTACCGGCTTTTTTAATAATAAGGAACACAACGCCGGACTTAAAGTCAGGGCATTTACAGAAGATACAATGACCGAAACCACAATGGTTATGGCAAACTGCTGATAAAGCAAGCCTGTAATTCCAGCCATGCCCGCCACAGGTATAAATACCGCAATTAAAACAAGTGTAGTGGCAATAACAGGTGCGGTTACTTTTCTCATCGCGTCGAAAGTGGCTTCTTTGGCAGTCATTCCCTTCTCAATATTTACTTGCACCGCCTCAACCACAACAATGGCATCATCCACTACAATACCAATAGCCAGAACCAATCCCAGTAATGAAAGCACATTAATTGTAAACCCTAAGGCAGGAAAGAACATAAAGGCCCCTATGAGGGATACCGGTATGGCAAGGGTAGGGATAAGTGTTGCTCTCCAATCCTGAATAAAAATAAACACCACTAATACAACAAGTATTAAGGCAATGACCAAGGTCACGATAATATCTTTGATCCCTGCCGTAATGGGTGCAGTAGAATCAATTGATACATCATACTGGACACTTTCAGGAAAACCCGATTTAAGCCCTTCCATATTTTCGATAACCTGCTCGGCCAATTCTACTGCATTTGATCCAGGAGCCTGATAAAGTGCAATAATCGCAGCAGTTTTTCCATTCAACCTTGGGAACATATTATAGGTTTCAACACCAAGGTTGATAGTGGCAATATCTTTCATTTTGATCTGCGAACCATCCGGATGAGTTCGAACCACAATTTCTCCAAAGGCCTCCGGAGAATTGAATCTTTCCGGCAACCTCACTGTATAGGTAAATTCTGTTCCAGGAGGAGAAGGTTCCGCTCCAAACTTACCTCCTGGCACGATGACGTTTTGTTCATTGATCGCTTTGACGATCTCAGGAACCGTAAGGCCCATTTTAGCCAATCTATCAGGCTTGATCCAGATGCGCATGGAATAATCGGCAGAGCCCAAAACATTTACCCTTCCAATTCCCTTGATCCTTGACAACTGATCTTTTATATTGATCAAGGCATAATTGCCTAAAAAATCCTGATCATAACGTCCATCCGACGTCAAAGTAATTAACATCAATATGTTAGGCAGCGATTTTTCGGTAGTGACCCCATATTTTTTTACTGCTTCCGGAAGTTTTGCCGTAGCTGCAGAAACACGGTTCTGAGCCAGTACGGTATTCATGTCAGGATCAGTTCCTACATTAAATGACACATCAATCACCATGGTACCATCATTGGCATTGGTAGAATTCATGTAGATCATATTGTCTACTCCATTGATCTGCTGTTCCAAAGGAGTTGCCATGGATTCTTCCACATTCATGGCATTGGCCCCGGTATAAGTTCCTCTCACCTGCACAATTGGAGGCGTCAGGTTGGGGTATTGTTCAATCGGAAGCCCAATGACAGACACCGAACCTACGATCACGATAACAATGGCGATAACCATCGCCACTATAGGTCTACGTACAAAAAAGTTTCCTTTATCTTCTGCCATGACCTATACTTGAGGATTTTGTTGACTAACGAATTCTGTTAGTTCAGGAATAATTTCCATATCGGACCTTGCTTTTTGAACTCCTTCCAAAATAATCTTATCCCCTCCCTGCAATCCTTCCTTTACAATAAAGAACTCTCCAATTTTTTCTCCAAGGGTAATTTGTCTTGCTTCCAGCCTATTTTCGGCATTCACCAAAAATACAGAATACTGGCCTTGAAGTTCTCTGGCACATTTTTGAGGAATCAAAACGGCATCCTTTGCCTCTCTTATTTTTGCTTTTACCCTGGCAAATTGTCCCGGGCGAATTAACCGATCAGGGTTTGGAAAAGTAGCTTGAAGCAGTATAGCCCCTGTACTGGCATCGACGTTTCGGTCAATAAAATCCATCTTTCCTTTATAAGGATAAACAGAACCATCGGCAAGGATCAATTGTAAATCAATAGCCTCGTCTTTAGCCTCTGCTGTATCCTTGGCACGAACCATATACTCCCTTGCCACTCTCAAGTAGTCATTTTCTGACAAAAAGAACTGAACCCTTACCGACCTGAGCTGGGATACTGTATTCAATATTACAGGGTTAGGTTCCTTTCCGACAAATTCACCTTCCCTGGCAAGTGTCTTCCCAATAATACCATCAATGGGTGAATACATTTTCGCATAACCAAGATTGATATTGGCTATATTCAAATTGGCCTTGGCCGCTTCTAATCCTGATATGGCAGCATTTCTTTGTGAGGTTGCCATATCCAACTCCTGTTCACTGACTGCAGACACTTCTGCCAAGGGTTGAATTCTTTTTAAATCACTTTCCGCCTGAACCAATATGGTTTGTGCCTGAGCAACCATGCTTGTTTGAGCCGCCACTGCTTCCTGCAATGGTTCAGGGTCGATGGAATAGAGCAATTGTCCCTTTGTAACCCTTTCGCCTTCCCGAAAATGAATGCCATCTAAAAAGCCTACAACTCTTGCTCTTATTGGGATATCTTTTTCTCCATATACCTGTCCTACAAATTCATCGTAAATAGGAACCGATTTAGTTTCAATTTCGTAAACCTGGAAAGGCTGTGGAGGCATCACTTTAACCTGTTTATCCTTATTACAAGACAGGATGACCAAGAAAAATATTGAAAACGGTAAGTAGATTTTTTTCATAGGGGGTTGGTTTAAGCTCTTAAAAAAAAGTAAAAATAAAAATCTTTTACCAACTAAAGGGCACAATCCCAATATAAATAGCATCAATAATAAGCGAACCTTCTCACTTTCGCTATGTATTTTGCCAGTCCCATGACCTGATGGCTATAACCGTATTCATTATCATACCAGACATATAAAATGGCATGATCTCCTTCTTTGGAAACAATGGTAGCATGGCTGTCAAAAATGGCAGGCTCAAGTGTGCCGACGATATCAGATGATACAAGTTCATTGCTCATTGAATAGCGAATCTGCTCTACCAGATCACCTTCTAATGCAAACTTTTTTATAAGAGCATTTAGATCATCTTCGGTTGTTTTGCTTTGCAGATTTAAATTTAAAATGGCCAATGAGCCATTTGGAACAGGAACCCTGATGGCGTTAGACGTCAGTTTTCCTGAAAGTTCTGGCACTGCTTTTGAAACTGCCTTGCCTGCTCCGGTCTCGGTAATGACCATGTTCAAAGCGGCAGCCCTGCCTCTTCTGTATTTTTTATGCATGTTATCGACAAGGTTTTGGTCGTTTGTATAGGCATGAATGGTTTCTATATGTCCATGTTTGATCCCCAAGTTATCATTGATCACCTTTAGCACAGGAGTAATCGCATTGGTGGTACAAGAAGCCGCTGAATAAATATTGTGCTCATCCGGATCGAATTTATGCTGATTCACGCCGTAAACAATATTTGGAACATTTCCAATCCCCGGGGCTGTAAGCAATACTTTATCCGCTCCTTTAGCCTTGAGATGTCTTGAAAGCTCTTCTTCTGTTCTGAATGCTCCTGTATTGTCTATGACCAAAGCATCATTAATCCCATACTGGGTATAATCCGGATCTTCCGGTCCATTTGCTGTAATAACAAAAACAGTGGTTCCATTTATGATTAATGCCTTTTGTTGAAAATCAACTTTGACCGAGCCTTTAAAATATCCATGAACAGAATCCTTGCGCAACATAGAAGCCCTTTTTTCCAGCACTTCTTTTGTGACCTCTCCTCTGGTCACTATGGCCCTTAACCTCATTTGCACCCCACTGCCAGTTCTTGACATCAATTCTCTTGCCAACAACCTTCCTATTCTTCCGAATCCGTAAAGGACCACATCTTTTGGTTTTATTCCGTTCCCATTGCGCGCCCCTCCGAGTTTATCCGCTACAAATTCATCTACATCTTTAGCACCGGTTAGATGAAAAACATATGCAAGTTTCCCTAAATCGATCTTGGCCGGGGGCAGGTTCATTCCCTGTATCTTTTGTGCGATCCTGAGCATATGCTGCATTGAAATCGGCTTTTGAACAAATTCCTTTGCATAATCCAGCAAATTCAAAATCCCACTGACATTCCTGTCTATAAGTTGGTTCCTGAAGAGAAACAATTCAATATTATTTTCATACCATAGATCACTGATCAATTTGATCAGTTCAACCGTCATCCTCCTTTGTGCGACTTGTAAGGATAACTGGTCCTCATAATTATTCACCATTTTCATACCAAAATATATTTTTGTTGAGAAGGTAAAAATATGTCATTATTATATGTAATTGACAAAAAAAACCACTCTTAATGAGTGGTTTTTAACAAATTTATAATTTAGAATCGAATTTATGGTGATTTATCAATCTGACCTGACCCTGATATAGCCTATTTTTCCACTCTTTGTCAAGATCTGTAACTCAAAATATTCCTTATTCTGGTGCTTCTTTAATAATTGGTCGACTTCCTCGGAACTGTGAACTTTTTGATCTTCAACTGCCAGGATAATGTCACCATCACCTACTCCATAAGTCCTTTCTATAGCTTTATTTTTAAGATCCACAATTTTGACCCCATGGTCGATATTAAATTTAATCGCATCGCTTTTTTTAATTGGTTCCAGCTCCCCAATAAAGTAATCTGAAAAATCTCTGGTCTCAAATTTGTATTTACCAAACTGATTTTTGAGTTTTACCTTTACGACTTTATTGACTTCGTTTCTTAGAACCGTTACCTGAACTTCATCACCCGGCCTTTTGGACCCCAAAAACCCCTGCAGGTCAGAAAAATTAGCGATTTTCACTTCATCCATTTTGACAATAATATCATTGACCATTAAACCTGCTTCTTTAGCAGCTCCCTGGTCAATAATCCTGGTGATCAGTACCCCTTCTGTACTTCCAACACCAAACTCACTGGCCTTTTCACTGTTCAGCTCTTCATAATTTATCCCAAGATAGGCACGCTGAACATTTCCAAATTCCAAAATATCTTCAATAACCTTCTTGGCTATATTTGAAGGAACGGCAAAAGAATACCCAATGTAAGAACCTGTCTGTGAAGAAATAGCCGTGTTGATACCGATTAAATTCCCTCTGGTATTCACCAAAGCTCCCCCGCTATTGCCAGGATTTACAGCTGCATCCGTTTGGATAAAAGATTCTATCACCTTGTTGTTATTCATAATATTGATATCCCTGGCTTTCGCACTTACAATTCCTGCAGTAACCGTTGAAGTCAGGTTAAATGGATTCCCTACTGCCAAAACCCATTCCCCAACGCTTAAATGGTCTGAATCTCCGAAAGGCAAATAAGGCAGATCAGATTTATTGATCTTTAGTAAAGCAATGTCGGTGCTTTCATCAGCACCCACGACTTCGGCTTCAAAAGACTCTTTGTTATTCAGTGTTACTTCCAGTTTACGGGCACCTTTTATCACATGGTTATTGGTAATAATATAGCCATCAGAAGAGATGATCACACCAGAACCCGATCCAACAACCTGTCTTTCAGGCACTGGAGATTGCCCATAAAAGAATTCGTACAAGGGATTGGACCTCGAGCTTGTCGTGCTCAGGTTTTTAACATGAACCACGGCATGAATCGATTTTTCCGCCACAACTGTGAAATCAGTATTTTCAGCGGCTGCAAGAGCAGAAGATTCATAACTTGAAGGTATCACATTTGGCATTTGAGCTACTTTTATATTTTCAGGCACTTCCTGGTGCTCAAAAAAGAAAATATACCCCCCTAAAGTAAGTATACCTCCCAAGGCAGATACTGCCAGCATCGTAAAAAAGTTTTTCATGATAGCATTTTTTAACATTCAACCCAAATTTAAAAAGAAAAAAAC
>JBFFLO010000169.1:0-6121 GCA_041554895.1 Lutimonas sp.
AAATGGGGACCAAGCTGAAAGTAGGCGTCAAACCGAACCTGTATAAATTTTGGGGTGATCAAATCACGAAAGCCTTGAATTCGGAATTGGAGGAAGGAGAGCTATTTGTGAACCTGGCGAGTAATGAATATTTTAAGGTACTGCAACCTAAGGATCTTAAAGTACCAGTAATCACTCCTGTTTTCAAGGATTATAAAAACGGGGAATACAAGATCATTATGACTTTCGCCAAACTTGCGCGGGGGTTAATGCTGCGTTATATTGTGGATCATAAAGTTACCACCCTTGAAGGCTTAAAGGGATTTAATTATAATGGTTATGGTTTTGACGAGAATTTGTCAACTGATACGGAACTTGTTTTTACCAGGTAATATTACAATTTTATACTGACCGGGCTGCTAAGATTATTGTTCTTGCTGACCGCGATAATGATCAAACTATCTCCTGATTCCAATGATTTTTTTGGGATCTCCAGGAACCTTTCGCCTGTTAAACTCAAAATATTGGAAGTTTTGTTGATATTGTGAACCTCACCTTGGGCAAAGTGATAGACCAGGAATTTCACGGCCTGAAAGGACAGGTTTTCGGGTGTCACATCCCATTCAAGCAGGTATTGCTTATTTTTCAACCTGGTCAATCGGGCATCGGTGACAGGCTGTGGCGTGAATTTTTCATTTTTATTTGCAATGGGTTGCAGGACAGGATTTTGAAAATAATCACTTTTCAGTATCTCATTGATTTGATATGGATTTTGCAGAAAGGACTTTGCGCTGAAAAATACACTCCCCTCAATGTTTGGGATTTCTTTGTTTATGGCTAACTGACTTTCTATTTGTGTGGGTTTTTGCAGGTTCCAGGCCTCAAATTCACTTTTATCCCCGAGTTTGTAAAGACCATGCCCGATATAAAGATTTGTACCAAACGTATTCTTGGACCACCATTGAACAACTTCTTTGTAGTCAACCTTTTCATGGCCAATGTGCCAGTAGGCCTGAGGCAGGATATAATCGATCCATCCGTTTTTCATCCAAAGGATTATATCGGCATAAAGGTCGTCGTAGTTGGTTTGACCGGCTTTGGTCATGGAGCCTCTCAGGTCATCTGATTGATTGCGCCAAACCCCGAAAGGGCTTATCCCGAATTGCACCCAGGGTTTCATGGTTTTAATGGTATGGTGTAATTGCTGAATAATTTTATTGACATTTTGTCTCCTCCAATCATCCGGATGATCAGGATAAAAAGCACCTCCATGAGCCTTGAAACTTCGTTGGTCATTGAATTCCTGGTCTTTGACCTTGTAGGGATAAAAATAATCATCAAAATGTATCGCGTCTATATCGTAATGCTGCACAATATCTGTTACCACCTTCGTGGTATAGGCCCTAACTTCAGGAAGCCCCGGATCAAAATACTTGTTCTTGCCATGGTTGATAAACCATTCTGGTTTCTCGTAAGTCAATGGAAATGGATTTGACCTGTACTCCTGGTAATTCACAACTGCCCTGTAGGGATTCAGCCAGGCATGAAATTCCATGCCTCGTTTATGGGTTTCTTCAATAATAAAGGCCAAAGGGTCATAATAGGGAAAAGGGGCCTTGTTGTTCTCTCCATTCAGGTAGAACGACCATGGTTCATATTTCGAGTTATAGAAAGCGTCTGCAGAAGGCCTGATCTGAAAAACAATCGCATTGAAGTTCATGCTTTTAAAAAGGTCGAGCAGGTTGATTATTTCCTTTTTCTGTTGATAAGAACTAAGGTTTTTCTGGCTGGGCCAGTCAATATTTCCGACTGTGGCCACCCAGACTCCCCTGAACTCTCTGGGAACTGTTTCCTGGCTGAGGGCCGTAAAGAAATTGGTCATAAAAATTAGCAACAAAAGTATTGTTCTCAGCATATAATGGGTATCAATGAATGGGTCAAAAATAAGTTCTTCTGTTCAAATCACAAGCGCTTAAATCAATTATTCAGTGGTAATTTTAGGTCAAGTATGGATCAATTTCAGCTGTTTTCTGTCAGTATGTCATTAAAAAATGCCAAAAAGGTGACAGATTATTTAAAAATCAGCTATGGCACAGTCATTGAATATACAGCAACAGTTATTAAAACGAAAGAATTAGATAAAAATTAAAATATAATATTATGAGTAAGATAATTGGAATAGATTTAGGAACAACGAACTCTTGTGTTTCCGTGATGGAAGGAAATGAGCCGGTTGTAATTCCTAATGCTGAAGGAAAACGTACAACACCTTCTATCGTTGCTTTTGTTGAAGGAGGTGAAAGAAAGGTTGGAGACCCTGCAAAACGCCAGGCCGTAACCAATCCTGTGAATACTGTATATTCTATCAAAAGATTTATGGGAAATAAATTCTCTGAGTGTAAAGTGGAAGCAGAAAGAGTTCCTTATAAAGTTGTTAAAGGGGATAATGATACGCCAAGAGTTGATATTGACGGAAGGTTGTATACCCCTCAAGAAATTTCTGCTATGGTATTGCAGAAAATGAAAAAAACTGCTGAGGATTATTTGGGAACTGAAGTAAAGGAAGCTGTAGTAACGGTTCCTGCTTATTTTAACGATGCCCAAAGACAAGCGACAAAGGAAGCTGGTGAAATTGCCGGCCTGAAAGTAAGCAGAATTATCAATGAACCAACTGCTGCGGCTTTAGCTTACGGTTTAGACAAATCGGGTCAGGATAAAAAAATTGCTGTATATGACCTTGGTGGAGGTACTTTTGATATCTCTATTTTGGAAATTGGTGATGGTGTATTTGAAGTATTATCAACAAATGGAGATACACATTTAGGAGGTGATGATTTTGATCAAGTAATTATTGATTGGTTGGCAGATGAATTTAACAAAGAAGAAAATATGGATTTGAGAAAAGATCCTATGGCTCTTCAACGTTTAAAAGAAGCTGCGGAAAAGGCAAAAATTGAATTGTCATCAAGTACGCAAACAGAAATCAACTTGCCATATGTAACAGCTACTGCTTCGGGTCCTAAACACCTGGTTAAAACATTGACAAGAGCTCAATTTGAAAAATTATCTGACAATCTGGTTAAAAGATCTATGAGCCCGGTTAGTGCTGCACTTAAAGATGCGGATCTTAGTAAATCTGATATTGATGAAGTGATCCTGGTTGGTGGTTCAACAAGAATGCCAAGAATTCAGGAAGAGGTTGAAAAATTCTTCGGAAAGAAGCCTTCTAAAGGAGTGAACCCGGATGAAGTAGTTGCTATTGGTGCAGCAATCCAGGGTGGTGTACTTACAGGAGATGTGAAGGATGTGCTTTTATTGGATGTAACCCCACTATCATTGGGAATTGAAACCATGGGTAATGTTGCTACAAAACTGATTGAAGCAAATACAACGATTCCTACAAAAAAATCGCAGGTATTCTCTACGGCAGCTGATAACCAGCCCTCAGTTGAAATCCATGTGTTGCAGGGAGAAAGAGCTATGGCAGCTGATAATAAAACAATTGGTAGATTTCACCTCGATGGAATTCCACCAGCGCCAAGGGGAGTTCCTCAAATAGAGGTAACTTTTGATATAGATGCCAATGGTATTATCAATGTATCAGCGAAGGATAAAGGTACAGGTAAAGAACACAATATCCGTATTGAGGCTTCTTCAGGATTATCTGAGGAAGAAATCCAAAAAATGAAAGCTGATGCTGAAGCTAATGCTGATGCAGATAAAAAAGCAAAGGAAACTGCTGAAAAGATCAACGGTGCGGATGCAATGATTTTTCAAACCGAAAGTCAATTAAAGGAGTTTGGTGAGAAACTTTCTGCTGATAAGAAGGCCCCAATTGAATCTTCTTTGGAGGAATTGAAGAAGGCTCATGAATCAAAAGATTTAGCTTTGATTGATGCGGCAATGGAGAAAATCAATGAGGCATGGAAAGCTGCTTCAGAAGAAATCTATAAGGCCCAGCAGGAATCACAAGCCGGAGGTCCTCAACCAGGAGCTGATGCCGGAGCAGGAGCTGCCGGAGACGGAGAGCCAGCACAGGATGATGTTCAGGATGTGGATTTTGAAGAAGTGAAAGAAGACTAATTATTTATTAGTAATCATAAAATGAAAAAACCGTCACGCTCAATGCGTGACGGTTTTTTTTAATCCTGTTAGATAAAATTGGTCACCTATCAGGAACGCAACTTTTTAAAGATAAACCTTGTTATAAAGATTCCCTGGCCATCGCCTTTTCCGGCATCACTTTCAACGCCACTTGTTACGAAAGCCAACTCCCATCCTTCATCGATCATGGTATTCACTTTTGATGAAATCAACGCATCGTTCGATGCTATGTTTTGAAAATTGATACCCGCTGCACTAAAAAAGTTCAATATTTTAGTCTCGTCAAAGTTGTCAACTTTCGCCTCTCCTCTTTTGGATTTGTTCTGTTTATTGTTCTCCTCGGTTCTTGATGAAGTATAGTCCTGATGGTTTTTGTCCTCTTCAACCGAAATAATTCTTGATCGCCCCAGTCCCATAGGAACCACCGATTCAATACTGGTTACGATCTTATATTCATAGGATTGGGCCTCAGCTCCAAGAATTGAGGCAAAAAGGAATACGGCGATCAACATTTTTTTTAACATAATTTTCATTTTATTTCTAGGTTAAACTTGTTTTGAACGTATAATAACCGAAATAGTTATTAAATATTGTTGCGAGAGATTATTTATATTCCAATATGACCTGAGTTTTAACCATAAAATAGTTCAATAGGAACAGTATAATGAAGTGTTTTTTTTATAGATTTGATAGTGTCAAATATTAAATTCACATAGATTATGAAAAACATTGCCTTAAAGAGTCTGATGCTATTGTCAATTGTTGTGCTAACCAGTTTTACAGTAGTAGATAGTTTTATGGGAGTTAAGAAAATTTTAGGGGAATGGGATTACAGTATCCCAAATGCACCTTATGAATATCAAAAAGGAGTTCTTGTTTTAAAGAAAGTTGATGGCGTATTGGCAGGTGAAATGATCATTGGAGGACAGGGATCGGCAATGGAAGACATTGTTTATAAAAAAAACAACCTCAAGGCTGTGATGGATGTGCAAGGGGAAACGGTTAAATTTGATTTAGATTTTACCAAAAAAACATTAGCGGGCACAGTTTCTTATTCTCAAGGTACTTTAGACATAACAGGAACCAAAAAGTAATTGAATTTTAATTCAATAAAAGGCCTGCAGGATCATAACTGTTGGCCTTTTTTTTGTTTATTTTTTTAAAATGTTCAATCTTTTTTTAGCTTGTTTAAACATTCTTTTTTTGTATTTTTGCCAGCTGATAAAAAAATGGCGAATAAATGAGAAAAATTTTACTTTTAAGCATCCCCATCTTATTAGTTTTCTTAGTATCTGGTTTTAATGATTTCAAGAAAGATGAGATCCCCTCAAAATTGTTGGGTTCCTGGGAATATATAGCTCCTCAAATGGGTTTTATCTACCAAAAGGGGGCATTGAAATTCAAGTATGAAAAAGAGGTCCTGACTGGCCATGTCATTTTACAAGACAGGATAATTCCCATGAGGAACCTGATCTATGATGATGACAAGGTAAGGGCCTATATCATGTTCGAGGGCCAACAGATCGATATTTTTCTTAGGTTTCAGATGGATTCTTTTAAAGGAACTGTTTCGTACCCCCAGGGTTATATACGCATTTCAGGTAGTAAAATAATCAATTAGAAGGCTTATGCCAAACCAATGCCCCAGGTAAAGCTTTCATAGCCGTCAATATTGATATCATGCATTAAAGCGCCAAACAATTCCCAATGGCGGAACAGCCATCCCCGTTTATTACAATATCTTCAATAATAATATCACTGTATAATCGGATGATACAACACCAAGAAAGTTCAATAAAAACAAGCTTAAAAGCAGGTGTTTGGTCATATGGCTGAATTGGGTGGCTGGAAATATATATATGAATTAAAAATCATTTATAAAAAAGATTATATCAGTTGTCTTTTTTCTGAATTAAATTTTATTTTTGCGGATGCAAAACAAGGTTCTCATTTTAGATTTTGGGTCACAGGTCACGCAACTTATCGCAAGAAGGGTAAGGGAGCTGAATATATACTGTGAAATCCATCCATACAACAG
>JBFFLO010000170.1:0-6106 GCA_041554895.1 Lutimonas sp.
AAAAAAGAAAAGGAAATCGATTTGCTTGAACAGGAACAATATGTGAAAGAGCAAGAAAACAAGGCCCAGCGCTTATGGCTCATAAGTATTGGAGGAGCTCTGTTATCAGCCCTCCTGGTAAGTTTTATTTTGTACAGAAACAATAAAAACAGACAAAAAGCCAATCGAATTCTTCAAAACCAAAAAGAAAGGATCCAGGAAACTTTAACGGAGTTAAAACTTACCCAATCTCAACTCATACAATCTGAGAAAATGGCTTCTTTGGGAGAACTTACTGCAGGTATTGCCCATGAGATCCAAAACCCATTGAATTTTGTTAATAATTTTTCTGAAGTGAATACAGAGCTAATTGAAGAAATGAAGGAAGAATTGGAAAAGGGAAATCTTGATGAGGTAAAAGCTATAGCTAAGGATATTGATGACAATGAACAAAAAATCATGTTTCATGGCAAACGGGCAGACGCCATTGTAAAGGGCATGTTACAACACAGCAGGAGCAGTGATGGTAAGAAAGAGCTAACAAATATCAATGCACTTGCCGATGAATTCTTCAGATTGGCTTACCATGGCTTACGGGCAAAAGACAAAACTTTTAATGCTACCCTAAAAACAGATTTTGACGATAGTATTGGCAAGGTCAATATTGCTGCCCAGGATATTGGCAGGGTCATTTTAAATTTGATCACCAATGCCTTTTATGCAGTGGATGAAAAAAAGAAATCAGGGCTAGAAAATTATGAGCCAACAGTGACAGTAAGTACTAAAAAGGAAGGTGACAAATTAGAAATTAAAGTAAGCGATAATGGCAATGGCATACCCCAAAATATATTGGATAAAATATTCCAACCATTTTTTACTACCAAACCCACTGGGCAGGGAACCGGATTAGGCTTATCTTTAAGCTATGATATCGTAAAGGTCCATGGCGGCGAGTTAAAAGTAGATACAAGGAAGAATGAAGGTACCGAGTTTACCATAACGCTTCCAAATAGTTAAAATTAAAAGTAAAGACCAAAACAAATAGATAGATGAAAATATTAGTTGTAGACGACGAAAAGGATGTGAAAATATTGTTTGAGCAGCGTTTTCGAAAAGAAATTAGAAATGGAGATCTTACATTTGTTTTTGCCTTTTCAGGCGAAGAGGCGATACAAACCCTTAATGCACTTGATCAGGAAGCGGTTCTTATCTTATCTGATATTAATATGCCTGGCATGAGCGGATTAGATCTCTTAGAGTATATTAAAAAGACCTTTTTCAAACCATCTCCCGTTGTCATGATGATTACGGCCTATGGTGACGAAGAGAACAGACAAACGGCAGAAAAGTTAGGTGCTGATGCCTTTTTGACAAAACCATTGGATTTTAAACTTTTAAAAAATGAACTTTTAAAAATTTAGTTATGGCGAAAATATTAGTAGTTGATGATGAAACAGATCTGGAAATACTCATAAAACAGAAGTTTCGTAAAGAAATAAGACAAAAGGAGTATGAATTTTTCTTCGCCATAAATGGTAAAGATGCCCTTAAAAAACTTTTGGAAGAACCAGAAGTTGATATTGTATTAAGTGACATCAATATGCCGGAGATGGACGGGCTCACCTTACTGACCCGTTTAAACGAATTGAGCCCATTGATACAATCTGTCATTGTATCTGCCTATGGAGATATGGAAAACATAAGAACCGCGATGAACCGCGGGGCTTTTGATTTTATCACAAAGCCCATTAATTTTAAGGACCTTACCCTTACAATGGAAAAGACGCTGAAACATGCAAAGCAATTAAAGGAGACTTTAAAGGCAATCAAAGAAAACAATATCTTAAAAATGTATGTTGATCAAAATGTCCTTAGTTTTATGGGGAGCCGGGAATTTGAATCTACCATTATGGATAATGAAACCATTGAAGGAACTGTGGTTTTCATGGATATTTGTGGTTTCACTGCAATAAGCGAAAGTGCTGAGGCTGATGATGTGGTAACAATGATCAATTCCTACTTTGATGTAATGGTCAAGGAAATTATGGAAGTAGACGGATATATTGATAAGTTTATTGGGGATGCTATTATGGCCGTCTTCAGGGGTGAATACCACTTAGACAGGGCCATTGATGCTGCTTTGGCGGTGCGTAATAAAATAAACGGTTTACCGGCAATTCAAGGCAAGAAGGATCAATATAAACCCAAGGTATCCATCGGGATTAAAAGCGGGGAGATGATTTCAGGTAACATTGGATCAGAGAGTTTAAAAAGGCTCGATTATACCGTAATTGGCGATACTGTTAATACGGCAGCAAGACTTCAGGACGCGGCCAAAGAGAATCAAATCATGATTACCGAGAGTTGTTATGAACAGGTAAAAGAATCTTTTCAATGTAAAAAACTTGAAAGCATCCACTTAAAGAACAAGGCAGACCCGGTTACGGTTTATGAAGTTTTAGAATAATCATGGATTGTTATATGTAAATGATATCAAGAGTCACAAAGAATTTGTGACTCTTTTTTAGTTTACAGAGTTTAAGGTGCTTTTAACCTGGTTCGCAGGATGGCCTGCAGGTTGCTGATTAAAATTCCTTTAGCGCTTCTTCTACTGTTGCTCTAACGTCTATGATCGTATTAAATCCGGAAACGTGAAGAATATCTTTAACGATATCATTGGGATGGCAGAGGATTAATTTGCCTCCAACAGACATCATCTTTTTCGCCGTTGCTAAAAATATTCTGAGCCCGGCACTGCTGACATATCTGGTGTTTTCAAGGTCGATGGCCATTTTACGTGCGCCATCCTCTAAAGATTTATTGATCTCAACTTCAGCTTCAGGTGATGTATTTGTATCAAGAGTTCCAATTAAACTTATAATGGCAATATCATTTATTTCCTTCAATGTTATTTTTAAGCTCATCCTTAGTTACTATTTATGTTGTATTTGATCAAATTTATTACATTTCTGTTGGATTGCCTTATGTAATGGTATTCATCCACTAAATTTTTAACAATATGGATCCCCAGGCCTCCAAGATTTCTTTCCGTAATCGATAATTCAGTGTCAGGAGATTCAGTTCGAAATGGATTAAACGGAATTCCATCATCTTCTACGGTAATGATCAGGCGTAAATATTTAAGTTGAAACTTAACAAGAATATAATGATCCTGATCGTCTTTGAAAGCATAAGAAATAATATTGTTCAATAATTCGTCCAAGACGATATTAAATTTTTGAACGGAAGCATTTGATAAATTATTATCTCTTGCAAATGATTCAAAATGATCTATGATTTTAGGCATCTCGCTGATTCTATTCCTAATTTTTATAGATGACAGTTCACTTGCATGTTGATCTTTATCTTGCAAGTATTGCAATGCCAATACCGTTATATCATCAAATTGTTCTGTACCATTTTCAAATTCCTTGACATTTTCCACGATCATATCAATTAAAGATCGCGTTGAATCATATTTTCCTTTTTTTATCAATGTTTCTAAACTTGCCACGGTAAAGAATTCGTCATTTTTATTTTGTGCTTCAGACACCCCATCGGTATAGGCCAAAACGATATCGTGCTTATCAATATAGAGCGTTGTTTCATTATAAGCTATGCCTTCCATAGCACCAATGACCGGTCCATGAAGGTCATCCAACACCATTATATCTCGATTTTCCCCGATAATATATGATGGATTGTGACCTGCATTCGAGTAAATAAGTTTGCCTGTATCAGTGTTTAAAATGGCTGCAAAGACCGTGATAAACATACAAGCCTCATTGTCTTTAGCGATTTCATTATTTACCTGAGTTAAAATACTCGCCGTAGACTGGTCGTTTGCGGCTCTTGATTTAAGCAAGGTTTTGGCGACGGCCATTTCCAATGCTGCCGGAACGCCTTTGCCAGAAACATCTCCTACTGCAAAATAAATATGATTTTCATCTAAAAAGTGAAAATCATAAAAATCGCCCCCAACTTCGCGGGCGGGAATTAGGTTGGCGTAAATATCTATTTCGTTTCTTTCCGGGAACGCAGGGAAATTTAATGGTAACATACTCATTTGTATATCCTTACCAACATTTAGTTCGCCTTCCATCCGTTTGTTTGCTTTGACCAGGATTGCTTCGGTCCTTTTTCGTTTGGTGATATCTCTGATGATCCCGCTAAAGTTCATCCCACTGATCCCCTCCCACATCGATAGGGCTAAACTAATGGGGAAAATCGTTTGATCCTTTTTTTGACCTTCCATCTCCACAATATGGTCTATGACCCTTTTTTCACCACCTTCTAAAACCCGTTTCATGCCTGAGTGGTGCCGCTTATGGTATTTTTTCGGGATGATAAGGTCCAGGTTTTGACCTATTGCTTCTTCTTCTGTATAACCAAATATTTTAGTTGCAGATGGATTCCATGATTCTATGATACCTTCTTGGTTAGCCGATATAATGGCATCAATTGCGCTCGAAGTAATTGAACGAAACCTGTTTTCAGAAGCCCTGATCTTTTCTTCGGCATCCTTGTGTTCTGTAATATCTCTTCCAATTCCAATGAGCCCTGCTAATTTGCCTTCTCTCGAAAAATAGGGGGTTTTTAAGGTTTCAAATACGATACGTTTTCCGTCTTCGACAAAACTGACAGACTCGAATAATTCTGAGGCTCCCGACTTCAAGATCATGTCATCGTCCTTCATGTGTTTGATAGCTCTTTCTGTGGGCAGAATTTCCAGATCCGTCTTTCCTATAAATTGATCGGTTTCTAAACCGATATGCTTTTCAAAGGCTTTGTTGGCACCTACATATCTTTTGTTTACATCCTTGTAAAAAATGATGTCTGGAATTGCATTGATAAGAATTTTTAAAAATGCTTTTTCTTCATTTAATTGTTTTGTTCTCAATGCAACTCTTTCTTCAAGTTGGTCCTTGGCTTTTATTAAAGCGGTGTTGGCTTTTTCACCGAGTTCAAGTGAAAATAGAATGGCAAAGATCATAAGAATCACCAAGCCGCTGAAAATACCTAAGACACTCAGCCGTATGGTAGCATATGTCGATTCGCCCTCCTCTACATCTATTTCAGAAGCGAGGCCCAGCCCTAAATTTGGATCCCATAACCATGAGCCATAGACTGGCACTCCACGATAATCGCGATATCCTGACATATTCGTTCCAGACTTGCCTTTGATTGCATCTGCGGCCATAATTGTAAAAGGCTGTTGCTCCCTGGGAATGTCAGATCGGAAACCTTTGATCATATTTCCTCCGGGATCCCTGATCTCCAGTTGAAGTATGTCTTCTTGATCATATGATATTAAGTCTATGTTTCTTAGATCAGATTTGAATCTGCTTTCAGAAAGAAGTCTTCCATTTTGGTCAAACGCATAACTTTCACCGGTTTTACCAATACGGCTCAATTGCATAACTCTTGAAAAGCCAAGGGTTGGATCTATTCGAATGGCCAGGGCAGCAAGAATTTCACCTGAGGCTCCCTCAACGGGCGTAACAAAGAACATAGTTGGAGGCTTTCTGATATGGCGGTTATTTTCTGTCGAATCAAGGTGAACATCAGACTCTATTGGAGGCACAAAAACGGAATTTCCTTCGAAAACTTCCTGCATTAATTCAGGTCTTTGTTTATAAATAACATTCTCTATACCAATGTTTTCATTTCTGGATGAGGCCAGGTTGAGGTAATTTTTATCGATAATAAAAAAACCGATACTTTGAAGCGGGTCTTGATATTTATTGTAAAAAGCCCTTAATTTTATGAGGGCATCAGAAGACTGCAATGTGTTTTTATCTTTTGAGACATTTAAAATTTCCCTTGTGGCGTCTACCAAAACGGGATCTCTTCCAAATTCCTGTAGAATTAATTTATGGCTTTCCACCCATAATTTTAATCTTTCATGAGTGTTTTCCAAAGTCATCTCAAGGTTCACCTCGAGATCATTAAGTATCTTGTTCTTATTTTGTTCCATGGCCAACCATCCGAAGAATGATATGATGAACAAGAGTAATAAGGTCCCCATTATGGTGATGATTCGAAACCTTTTGGATCCGATTTCCAGCACTATTTCTTCTTTTACCACCTTTTTGAAAAAATACCTGATCGAATAATGTCCAATAAT
>JBFFLO010000171.1:0-6095 GCA_041554895.1 Lutimonas sp.
GTAGGTGCCAATCTAAAATTAAATGGTTTTTACGATGTTTTCGGTGGCTTACAGGAAAGTGAAACTTTTAATGTAGGGATGATAGATGTTTTTGGCACAGATGATTCCGATAGTTTTCATATGGATCTCTATCAGACCCAAATCAAATTGGAAGCGGCTTATGTTGAAAAAGAAGAACAGAAGGTTTATTCTTTAGTTGAGTTTGATTTTTGGGGAGGGAATGGTCGTATGCGCTTAAGAAAGGCTTTTGTAGAATCCAGGCATTGGCAAATTGGCCAAAACTGGAATAATTTTGGTGACGAAGATATATGGCCGAATATTATGGAGTGGGAAGGACCTCCCTCCGGGATCTGGCTTAGAACGCCCCATATTAAATACAGTAATAATTTCAAAAAAGACAGCTGGATTTATGAAATAAGTTTAGAGGCACCTATAAGTAACTATATTTCGCTGCAGGAAATAGACCTTAATATAGAAGAGGCTTATCAGGTAACCCCTGACCTTACGTTTGCCATAAAAAACAAGTATGACTGGGGGCATATTCGATTGTCTTCTATTTTGAGAAATATCAGGTATAAACTAAATGATCAAACTGATAATTTTTTGGGATATGGCCTGGCCTTTTCGGGTATTTATGCAACGGATAGAAAGAATAATTTACAATTTCAATTCGTAGGAGGTACAGGTATTACCGCTTATATGACAAGTATCTCAGGACTGGGATATGACGGATATACCAATATTGATGACCAGTTTGTATCGACTCCAGCCTTTGGAGGCTGGATCTCATATGAGTATTTTTTTACTCCCAGATTCCACACTAATGTAGTTTTGGGGAGTACAAAATATGATTTCAATGATGTAAAGGACATTGTTTTAAAGGTTGATGAGAATCAGGAAGAAACCGTTCTTCAAGGAGATTTTAACAATTTTCATTTTTATGGAATTATCAATCTGATGTATGAACCTTTCCCAAGAATGACAATTGGTCTGGAACTCGACTATGGGGCCAAGGATATCAACTTTGAAGGAATGGCCAATGGTGATTTTATTGAAGATGGTAGAGTAAGGGATGCCATGAGGATCAGTTTTGGTTTTATGTTCTATTTATAGCAGGTCTTTTTTGATGAATCTCCTACTTTAGCATTCTATTTCTCACATATATGAAAGTATTTAGTCTCCCAAGTTTATTGTTTTGCTTATTTCTTATCGGCTGTGAAAATTCGAATGATAAAAACGAATACAAAGAAATTGAGTCACTGACCTCGGTACAGACAGAAGGATATGTGGGAGATGAAAGTTGCACTGCATGTCATCAGGAAGCTTTTGAGGATTGGGAAGGGTCGCATCATGACAAAGCCATGCAGTTGGTTGACGATACGACTGTTTTGGGGGATTTTAATGACGTGAAGGTAAGTTTGGATGGGGTCAGCTATTTTTTTTATAAGAAAGAAGCTGGTTTTTTCGTTAAAACCATTGAACTTGACGGGTCGGAGAATGAGTATAAGATAACTTATGTCTTTGGTCTTACTCCTTTGCAACAGTATATTGTCGATTTTAAAGATGGTAAGAAACAGGTCTTAAGAGTCACATGGGATACGCTTGAGAAAAAGTGGTTTCATCAATATGCAGGAGATGAAATCATCATCACTGACTGGTTGCATTGGAGCAGGGGAGCTCAGAATTGGAATACGATGTGTGCAGAATGTCATTCAACAAATTTGAAAAAGAATTATTTTGTAGAAAAGGATTCTTTTCACACCACGTATTCATCGATCAACGTGAGTTGCGAAAGTTGCCATGGTCCCGGTGAGAAGCATGTCAAATGGGCCAATTCGGGTCAAACAGCTAAGAACATGCAGGTTATTTTGGGAAATGATCAACAAGCTCAAATGAACATGTGTGCGCCTTGCCATGCAAGAAGGGTCAAATTGAGCAAAGATTTGATCCCAGGATTGAAATTTGAAGACCAGTATTTGGTTCAAAATATTTCTTCTGAGTACTATCACCTGGACGGTCAGATATTGGACGAGGATTATGTCTACGGGTCTTTTTTGCAAAGTAAGATGCATGCACAGGGCATAAAATGCGGAGATTGCCATAATGTCCATTCCAACAAACTCAAAAAGGCGGGTAACCAACTCTGCCTGCAATGCCATGTCCAGGAAACCTATGATGCTACTCAACATCATTTTCATCCGGAGAATACCGAGGCCTCGAAGTGTGTCAATTGTCATATGACCGGAAGGTATTATATGGGCAATGATTTTAGGCGGGATCACAGTTTTAGAATACCGAGGCCCGATCAAAGCGTAAAATACGGAACTCCAAATGCTTGTAGTGAATGTCATAAGGATAAATCGGAAGAATGGGCCGCAGAATGGGTGGTTAACTGGTATGGAAAAGAGAGAAGACCCCATTTCTCAGATTATCTGTTGATAAGTAACCAGTCAGAGCTCAATCCTGTGGAGAGAAAGAAACTGGATACTTTTATCAATGATCTTAATTACCCTGCCATTGCCAGATCGACTGTGATCAATAACCTTAGCTATACAAATGAGGAGCAACTGAAGTCTTTATTAACAGCCTTGAGCGATTCATCAGCTGTTGTAAGGTATAATGCACTGATGCAATTCAGAAGTATGCCACCTCAGGATAGAATTGCCATTGCTCAGAAACATTTGACAGATTCAACAAAACTTGTAAGAATAGGAGTTGCCCAGTTGTTGGTGGGTTTTGAGGGCGAAGGATGGACCGATGCCGATAAATTGAGTTTATACAAGGCTAAAGAGGACTTCGAAGAGATGCTGTTTAGCAATGCAGATTTTTCCACCGGTCGTCTGCAGTTAGGTGATTATTTCATGCAAAATAATGACCATGTTACAGCCATCAAACACTATGAAATGGCATTAAAAATGGATAGTTTATTATTTCCCGTCTATACCAATCTGGCTACTGCCTACAGTATAATCCAACAAATGGATAAGGCTCTCGAAACATTGGATACATGGATCGATAAACAGCCTGATGCCGGCCGGGCCTATTATTTGAGAGCTTTGCTCGATTTTGAATTGGGAAATAATGAGATTGCTGAGGAAGATCTTAAAATGGCCATTGATCTGGATCCACAGGATAGCAGGTCCATGTATAACCTGGCGACCTATTATTATCAGATCAAGGAATATCAAAAGGCTGAAATTCAGGTAAAAAAAGCACTTAGTATAGCACCTGACAATGAGGAATTTAAATATTTATACGCTTTGGTATTAAAAGAATTGGGCAAAATACCTGAAGCCAACCAGCTCATGAAAGAACTTCAACAGTCCTAAAACTATTCATAGGGCCCTGTGTAAAGATAAAATTGTAAATCTGTTCAATTTTTTTAAGGTCTTTTTTATTTTTCCTGATGCTATCATTAAATAGTATTTCTGTTTTATTAACTATCTTTGAGAATCATGGAATTGATTTAAGAAACAGAATTCCGGTCAAAAGAAATAATACAACTAACAGTTTATGGAATCCAAAGGCATCATTAAGAAGTATAAAAAGGACGATCTCACTATTTTGTGGGAACCTAAAAAATGTATTCATTCAGCGATTTGCATAAAAGAATTACCCAATGTATATGACCCAAAGGCAAGGCCCTGGATCAAGCCCGAAAATGCATCTGTCGATCAATTGAAAGCGCAAATCGATAAGTGTCCGTCAGGAGCATTGGGTTATATTAAAAATGAAACATCTAACCAAAACAGCAACATGAAAACGGAAGTGGAATTAATGAAAAACGGGCCTTTATTAGTGAAAGGGACCATAGAAGTGAAATCTCACGATGGTACAGTTGAGATCAAAGAGAAAATGGCAGCATTTTGCAGGTGTGGGGCCTCACAA
Organism: Lutimonas sp.; assembly: GCA_041554895.1. Taxonomy (GTDB): domain Bacteria; phylum Bacteroidota; class Bacteroidia; order Flavobacteriales; family Flavobacteriaceae; genus Lutimonas. The sequence continues at coordinate 3,889 of JBFFLO010000171.1, forward strand.
AATAAACCTTACTGTGATGGCAGTCATAAAGGAACAGGATTTGTAGGTTGATCACCTTTGTATGTTCTTAAGTTGTTACTTTTCAAACGGATAGATCACTTTCCAGTCATTTTTCATGTCAATCACCGTCCAGCCATCCTTTACCGCCTGGTCCAAACCCTTATCCAGTTTGCCAATATGAGCGTCCCTGTCATAGGCCCATTCCCTTTCGGCATCTGTATGATGCAGGTATAGCATAAAGCTTTTGTGCTCATTCGATGCAGTCCATTGCATCATTTGCAGGTCTCCATCAGAATTGCCCGAGGCAAAGACAGGTTTCTTACCTATAATCTTTTGAATATTCAAGGGTTTACCTTCTTTGTCATCGATAAATTCAATTTCCGGTAAACGTTTAATAACAGGATTTCCATCGCTATAACCAAAGCTTGTTTTTATCCGACTTCCAATGATCTGTTCTTCCGGGATTCCATAGATTTCCATAACAAAAGCCCTCATAAAATCAACACCTCCACCTGATACCACATAAGTTTTAAAATCGTGTGCCCTTAAATATTCTAATAATTCAAGCATGGGTTGATATACCAATTGATCGTAAGTAACTTTCTTTGTTGGATGTATTGCTGTTTTGATCCATCCCTGCACATCTGCTTTGAATTCTTCTGTTGTATTTCCGGCATGGGTTGCCATGACCAATTGTAACAGTCCATGTTCTCCCTGTTTGGCCAGTTCGGTCATATCATTTTCTAATACCGCTTTAAAGGGTTGCTGAGTTGCCCATTCAGGGTGAGCTGCAGCCATTGCTTTGACTCTGTCAATGGCAAAGAACAATTGAAAGTAAGCGGGTTGCTCGCTCCACAGGTTTCCATCGTTGTCAAAGGTTGCGATGCGATCTTTTATAGGAATAAAATCAGGGCTACCCGCTGCAGTAACAGATGCAACATAAGTGATAATGGCATTCTTAGTGCGCCCCTCATTCCAGGAAGGCAGGGGATCTTGATTTGTTTTTAACTCCGGATTTTCACTGTTTACATTTGACTTTTCTGTATCACATGAATACATGAAAGAAGTGAACAGTATCAAGGGTAGAAAGTACAGCAGCTTCAATTTTTTCATATCATGCAGAATTTAAAAAGGCAGGTTTTGAGCCTGCCTTTTTCAATTTAAATTAATTGCTTTTTGTTATCATTTCTTCAATTTGTTTTTCAACTTTACTTAAACTCCAGTCTCCAGCTGTTTGACTGGGCGGGTATTCTTGGAATGTTGAAAGAAAATTAAACGCATAACCTTGTATAGCGATTAGGATATAAGCCCTGTCTATATACCAATCATAATAAGTATTGGAACCCTGATAGGCTTTCTCAAAAGGATCACGACGCAAATTAGCTAATAATGGTGCGCGTAATTCAACAAAAGGCTCTAACCATATTTGTAATTGTCTTGCTCTATTTTCTAAAAAAGTAGCTTTCCAATCTCCATATCGTAATGCTGCAATGGACCCGCCATCATTCACATAGATAAACCCTTCTCTTGGCGATTCATTCACTTTTCCGGTAAGATAATCTAATTGATTATAGCCATCTATATGGTTTTTATAAGTTCTGCCGTTAATTGTTGTTCCTTTAAGTAATCTTTCTTTAACATCAGTGTCTCCGGCTATAGCAGCAAAAGTTGGCAACCAATCTTCATGTGATACTATGCCATTTAAAGTAATATCTGCTGGAAAGTGTCCCGGCCAACGAACAAATGCAGGAACTCGATAAGCACCTTCCCAGTTACTGTTTTTTTCACCATGGAATGGTGTTGTACCAGCATCGGGCCAAGTATTAAAGTGTGGCCCATTATCTGTAGAATACATAACGACGGTATTATCTGCGATACCTAATTCATCCAAATAATCCAAAAGTTGTCCTACATGCATATCGTGTTCAATCATCCCGTCTGTATATTCATCATTGCCAGGATGACGCCTATCCTCTTTTACATGTGTTCTGAAGTGCATTCGTGTACCGTTCCACCAGGTAAAAAACGGTTCTCCAGCTTCAACGTGCTTTTTGATAAAAGCTTTTGCAGCTGCAACACTTTCATCATCAATGGTTTCCATACGTTTCTTTGTAAGTGGTCCCGTATCTTCAATACGCTGACCACCTTTTCCATTTGCCCAGCTATGAATCACACCACGTGGACCAAATTTATCTCTAAAGGTTTTA
>JBFFLO010000172.1:0-6075 GCA_041554895.1 Lutimonas sp.
TTTGGTCAGGCAAAAGATCAAAGAGGTAGAGGAGAGGGACCATGTAAGAAATTTTCAGCCGCCTATTTCAGGAGAACTGATTATGGAAACCTTTAATTTAAAGCCATGCCGTGAAATAGGGATCATCAAAGATGCTATCAAGGAAGCTATCCTTGAAGGAGAGATCACTAATGACTATGATGAGGCCTATGACTTTATGATCAAAAAAGCAGCGTCCATCGGATTAAAAAAAAACTAATTTAAGATACTTCTGGAAATAACCAATTTCTGAATCTCGGTAGTGCCTTCACCTATAGTGCAAAGCTTCGCATCACGGTAAAATTTCTCTACCGGAAAATCCTTGGTATAGCCGTAACCACCGTGAATTTGCAAGGCTTCATTGGCAACTTTTACACATACTTCTGAGGCATACATTTTGGCCATGGCACCGATCTTGGTCATTTTTTTACCCTGGATCTTATCATGAGCCGCTTTGTGCAATAACAATTCAGAAGCTTCGATTTCTGTGGCCATATCGGCAAGCTTGAAACCAATTGCCTGAAATTTCCCAATTGCCTGACCAAACTGTTCTCTTTCTTTTGCATATTTTAAGGCTGCTTCATAAGCTCCTTTGGCAATACCCAGGGAAAGTGCGCCAATGGAGATCCTTCCTCCATCCAAAACTTTCATGGATTGAATAAATCCTTCTCCGACCTGTCCAAGAATGTTGTCCTTATGGACACGGCAATTCACAAAAATAAGTTCAGCGGTTTCTGAAGCACGCATGCCCATTTTATCTTCTTTTTTCCCGGAAGAGAATCCAGGTGTTCCTTTTTCAATGACAAAAGCTGTCATGCCCTTGGAATCTCCTTTTTCACCCGTTCTGACGATCACAACCGCCACATCGCCACTGATACCATGGGTAATGAAATTCTTGGCGCCATTGATCACATAATGATCCCCGTCTAAAACTGCCGTAGTGCTCATGCCACCTGCATCGCTGCCGGTATTATGTTCTGTAAGGCCCCAGGCCCCGATCCATTCGCCATGTGCTAATTTTGGTAACCATTTCTGTTTTTGAGCCTCATTTCCAAATTCAAGGATATGATTCGTGCATAAGGAATTGTGGGCCGCCAATGACAGTCCGACAGAAGAATCAACCTTTGATATTTCTTCAATAACGGTAATGTACTCATGATAATCCATGCCGCTTCCTCCGTATTCTTCAGGAACTAAAACACCCATGTAACCCATGGCGCCTAATTGATGAAAAAGCTCTTCCGGAAAGGTCTGGTGTTCATCCCAATCCATCATAAACGGTTTTATATGTTTCTTCGCAAAATCTCTGATCGAGTGCGCTATCGTATTCCTTGTCTCGGACATTTCAAAATTCATAGTCGGGATTTTTATTCCGCCGACAAATATAAGGCTATTCTATCAAATCTTTCTATTGGGAAAGAGTCAATTTTTTTTAATTCATCGAGGCTTTCGAAGAAGTCATTTTGATCTCGGTACCTGCAAATTTGTTTTGTAAGATTGTAGTCTAAATAGGGTGTTTGAAGGAGTTCTTTAAAACTTGCCGTATTTATATTGACCTTTGTCAATTTGGGTATTTCTTTGACCTTGAAGTACTGCAGCAATCTCAGTGCTGTCTCCTTTTGAAGATAATAAACCTCGAACAATTGTTCATTCTTTGAATAGCCATGCAACAACTTTCTATAAGCAACAATTCGTTGGGCCATTTTATGATCAACACCTGAAACCTGTTGAAGTTCTTCAACAGTTGCCTTATTGAGGTCCTTAACCTCTGCAGGAAGGACTTCCTTTTTAAATTTTTTCTTGTCTGATACTTTCTGTTTTGTCCAGTCGGGGAATTTAAAATAGGGTGAAATAAGATGCAACAAGCTGTCATTTACACCTGTAATATCCTGAAATTCCCTGGTGTTATTGACAAATTTACCTCTTTCCCTAAAAGTAAACAGTCGATCAATTTCATCTGTACTCAACCCTAATTGATAGGCTTTGAAGTCAGTGAGAAAATTAGGATTAAACGGATAGATCTTTGGTTTTGGCTCAATTGTTTTCTCCTTTCTTAAGGAATCAAGTTTAGCTTGAATCAAAGCAAATTCTTGATCATTTAGATCGTTTTTACTTGAAAAATCGAAGAAGTACAGAGCAAGCTGACTAGAGAACAAAATCACCAGCAAAAATAAAATCCCATTTCTTTGGCTTTTGGTATACCAGAAATGGGATTCTAAGAATTTCATTTAATTTCTCTTTATGATCTAGCTTTTAACGATTTGATGGCATCAGTATATCGTTTCATTTCTTCTTTCACCTTTGGAAACAACAATACCAGTCCGATCATATTTGGGAAAACCAGTGCGAGGATCATGGCATCCGAGAACTTGATGACGGCATCCAGGGTGGCAGAGGCTCCAACAACCACAAAGATCAGAAACATGATTTTGTAAATAATATCAGCGGTTTTTCCTCTTCCGAATAAGAATTTCCATGATTGAAGTCCATAATAGGACCATGAGATCATGGTTGAAAAGGCAAACAATATAATGGCAATAGTAAGAATATAGCTGAAACCTGGTAATACAGAGTCAAAGGCCATTGATGTAAGATCTACACCTCCAATGTATTGTCCTGTCTCACTTAGCATAACGGCACTGTTTTTTGAATTTCCATAATCAAATGCACCTACATCCATATTGAAGAAAATAATAACCAGCGCAGTCATGGTACAGATAACAACTGTATCTATAAAAGGTTCTAATAAGGCAACAACTCCTTCGCTTGCAGGATATTTTGTTTTTACTGCTGAGTGGGCTATTGCAGCCGATCCGGCACCCGCCTCATTTGAAAATGCAGCTCTTTGAAATCCTACGATGATCACCCCTAAAACGCCTCCGACGCCTGCCATAGGATTGAATGCACCTGCAAAGATCAAAGAAAAAGCATCTCCTATATATTTAATATTAGAAAGGATGATGATCAATGAAGCGACTACATAAATAATTGCCATTAAAGGAACTATTTTTTCTGTGATCTTGGCAATTCTCTTGATACCACCAATAATTACAATTCCAACTAAAATTGCCATGATGAGCCCAATTATAAAACCTGAAGCACCTCCTGTTAATCCTAGCATACTCACAATCTGAACAGCAGCCTGATTCGACTGAAAGGCATTTCCTCCACCAAATGAAGCGCCAACACATAAAACCGCGAAAAGGACAGCAAGTATTTTTCCCAGAATTGCTTTGTTCTGACTTTCCAAACCTCTTTTTAAATAGTACATCGGACCTCCATATACGGTCCCATCTTCACCAACATCACGATATTTTACCCCTAAGGTACATTCCACGAATTTTGAAGACATTCCAATCAAACCACAAACAATCATCCAAAAAGTGGCACCCGGGCCTCCCACTGCAATAGCAACAGCAACTCCGGCAATATTTCCCAGCCCGACAGTACCTGAAACGGCAGTGGCCAATGCCTGAAAATGACTTACTTCTCCATCCTTACTTTCATCCTTGATCGTATCAACCAAATCGCCGTCAATAATATTCAGATCTGATTTTTCAACACTGTGATGGTCAATTTCATCATATTTGCCTCTCACTGTATTGATCGCTAACCTGAATTTTGAAACTGCCGGGAAACCAAAATAAATTGTAAACAAGGTGGCTCCGAAAACAAGCAATAGCAAAACAAATGGGATATCGTTTCCCGCAATGTGAACCGGGGTCAGTACCGTATTCTCCCACCAAGTGGCAATAGGCATAAATTCTTCATTTATTTCTTCATCAAGCCCTTTTTTCTGAGCAATACTCAATAAAGGCATTAAAGTCACTAAAAATGGAAATATTTTTTTAAACATGGGTGCTGGATATATTTTGAATTAAGATTGCAATATCCAAAAAATAATACCTTAAGGCAAAAAAAATACTCTAAAATATTAGAATTCCTTACTAACTCTAGTATTAAGCCTTACTTCACTTCTTTGTGAGTATTTATATTTTAAAATGGAAGCTTTATTTTTAAATGAAGTTTTAAAGATCTCCTTGTGAACACTTTTTTATTCTTGACTGATTTTTTGACTTACTTTTACAAATGACCAAAAGGCAGCTAAAAGCCTGACTGATCTCACTAATAATATAAACTAATGAAAAATATACTGGTATTAGGCGCATCGACGAGGGCTGATCGCTATTCTAATATGGCCATGAAAAAACTAGAAGCGAAAGGATATGCTGTTTTTAGTCTGGGGAAAAGCAAGGGATCTGTAGGGGCCATGGAAATTGAGACAACCCCGTTTTCGATTGAGAACCTGTATGCCATCAGCATTTATCTGAATGCTGCTAATCAAGCAGGCTATTACCAATATATAGTAAAGTTAAAACCAGGGAAAGTCATCTTTAATCCGGGAGCCGAGAATAATATACTAGAAGCTATTTTGGATAAACATAAAATTCCTTTTGAAAGGGCATGCACCCTTGTTTTATTAAGTATTGATCAGCTGTAAGTGTCGATATAAATTTGTTTACCAGCCTCTGCGAGCTCAGTGTTTGCAAAAACCTTATTGGCTTCCTCAAGGAAAACCTCCAGGTTTTTATAGCGGCTCGAATAATGGCCCAGCAACAATTTGTTTACTTTGGCTTTTTCTGCAATGCTTCCTGCCTGAAGGGCAGTACTGTGTTTGGTCTTTTTTGCCAATTCAACATGCGTTTCCAAAAATGTGGATTCGTGATAGAGCAAATCAACTTGATGTATCAATGGAACAATGCTTTCATCGTATGCTGTATCGCTGCAATATGCATACGAAATTGGCTTAGGGGGGTCAAGAGTCAGTTCATGATTTGGAATAAGACTCCCATCGTCTCTTTTAAAATCTTTACCGTTTTTTAGGTTTTGATAATCACAGATCTCTATTTCGGGGTAATTGCCGATAATCGACATATTGAGTTTTCTTTCCTGTTTTTTTTCTCTGAACAAAAAACCATTGGTATAGATTCTGTGCTTGAGCGGGATGGTATATACCTCGACTTTATCGTTGTCGATTATTAACTGGCTTTTAGAGGCACTAAGTTCATGAAAATGCAAAGGGTAATCTACCCAGGATTTCGACAGTTTTAATTGAAGAAGTATAACTTCTTTAATTCCTTCTGGTCCATAAATATGGAGTTCCTTATCCCTGTTCAGAAGATTGAAGGTAGAGATAAGGCCAATAAGGCCATAAAAATGATCGCCATGCAGATGAGAAATGCATACATGTTTGATCTTCGAAAATTTGATCTTGTATTTTCGTAATTGCCTTTGGGTACCTTCACCACAGTCTACCAGGAAAAAGTCATTGTTCAGTTCCAAAAACTGCGACGTGGTATGCGCAAGAGTTCTGGGCGTTGCAGAATGACAGCCTAATATGGTGAGCCTTAAACTCATTTGATCACGATCCGCTTAGAAACAACCTTGGTTTTGGTCTTTAAAGAATAGATATAAATACCAGAATCCAGTTCATCCCTAAAGAAAGTGATGGAGTTGTGTCCTTTTTCAGCTTTCCGCTTTTCAGCATAGACAGTGTTTCCCAGCAGGTCTTTTACAAGAAAATCGACTTCAAATGCTTCATCGGCTTGGTACCTGATCCTGGTAGCGACACTAAAAGGATTGGGAGAAGCCACAACTTCATGTATCCCAATCAACGCGTTTTCCAGGATCTCAAGATCCTTAGCATCATCATCTTGTGCAAGAAGAGCTGTAGAAAAGGTTAATAAAAAAATAATAGAGAGTAGTTTTTTTACCATAGATTGTATTTATATTCCTAGATCGCGTTCAATATCTTCAATTTCAATGATGTCTTCTGCTTCTTTAAAGGTCGGAACAGCAACTATTTCATCGGGTATCTTATCAAACTCTATTCCCTTACACACAATGACAAAAGACTTGTTATTATTCCTGTGCATTTCACTTAAATGCGAAAATAGCAAGATTTTATTTAAATCAATGTTAATTATCTTAGAAAAATCCAAGATCAGATTTATGTTCTTAAAGTTAGTGTTATTTTCCAAAAAAGCATTATAAAAA
>JBFFLO010000173.1:0-6070 GCA_041554895.1 Lutimonas sp.
ACTGCCAGGTAACCAGCTGACTCATTCAGGCCCATGGCAAGTCCCCGGTCCTTTTCTCCTACCAGGTCGATTTTCATCACTACGGTACTCGACCAGGTAAGCCCCTGATTGATACCCAGTAATAAATTTGCAAATACGATCCACGACCAGCTGGAAGCATAGATCAGTATAAAAGGGATCGGAAGGGCAATCACCCAACCAAGGATCAGCAAGTTCTTTCTTCCTAATTTATCAGCCAGAACCCCTGTAAAATAATTGGTTATTGCTTTAGATATACCAAAAACAATGATAAAAGATAAAATTGCCGTCTTAGCCGTCAAAGCGAATTTTTCCTCAGCCAATTGCGGAAGAATGGTTCTTTCCAATCCAACCATGCCACCGACAAAAATATTGACAATCACCAATAGCAGGAATTGCTTCCAATTATAATTCAATCCGTGCTTTATCTCCCTTTCCAAATCTTTTTTTTATCCTGTAAGCTGTTTAATTCGCTTCTTCTTTGGTTTGATTTGACCAAAGATAATCTTTCTCAAGAAATGAAATTTCTTACAAAATCAAATAATATAAGATGCTCTGCTTAATCTTCTTATAGCTAACGGACTCATAAACCATTCCGTTTATGATCACAAACTTTATTTATGGTTTGCCGGTGCTCTTAAAATTGTCATAAAATCAAATGACTGCTCTTTAAAAAGTTATTTCATTCCCTAAGAATATATATACCCAACCTGTTGCCGATCAAGATTGTTTTCTTATTTTTGCGACAAATTTTCAGCAAATACCATGAGCAATAGCAAAAAAGTTAAATCGGCCCTTATTTCTGTATTTCATAAAGATGGATTGGAGCCTGTCGTAAAAAAATTAAACGACTTAGGCGTCACCATTTTTTCAACGGGTGGGACAGAAAAATTTATCAATGATCTAGGCATTGATGTGGTTCCAGTTGAGGAACTTACAAGTTATCCATCAATTTTGGGAGGCAGGGTGAAAACTTTGCACCCTAAAGTATTTGGGGGTATTCTTGGAAGAAGGGACAATGAAAATGATATTTCCCAGCTGAATGAATATGAGATCCCTGAAATTGATGTGGTGATCGTGGATCTTTATCCTTTTGAAAAAACAGTAGCCAGTAAGGCTCCCGAACAGGATATCATTGAGAAAATCGATATAGGCGGGATTTCATTGATCAGGGCTGCTGCCAAGAATTTCAAAGACGTTATTTGTGTATCCAGCATGAAACAATACGATGAATTCCTGAAGATCTTATCATTAAATGAAGGCATGGTCAGTTTGGAAGATCGTAAAAATTTTGCTGCCAAAGCCTTTGGGGTTTCCAGTCATTATGATACCGCTATTTTTACCTATTTAAATCAGGAGGCCGGGGAAGTTGCATTTAGACAAAGCTTTGATCAGGTCAGCACCTTGAGATATGGAGAAAATCCTCATCAAAAGGGGTACTTTTTCGGAAAACTGGATGACCTTTTTGATAAATTGCACGGAAAGGAATTATCCTACAACAACCTGTTGGATGTGGATGCTGCTGTCAACCTTATGAACGAGTTCAAAGGAGAGGCCCCAACCTTTGCTATTTTAAAACACAACAACGCTTGTGGGCTTGCTCAAAGAGATACGATAGAAGAAGCCTATAAAGATGCCCTGGCGGGAGATCCGGTTTCTGCCTTTGGAGGTATTTTAATTGCCAATGTTAAGATAAATGCCAAAACTGCTGAAGAAATTCATAAATTGTTTTGCGAAGTGGTTATTGCGCCAGCTTATGATGCCGCTGCTCTTGATATTTTAAAAGGTAAGAAAAACAGGATTATTTTGATTCAAAAAGAAATTGAATTACCCTCTTCAAATTACAGAACTGCCTTAAACGGTGTATTATCCCAGGAAAAAGACAACAAAACAGATCAGCTATCTGATCTTAACTATGTTACTGTACTTAAGCCCGCAGAAAATGAGATAAGTGACCTTATTTTTGCCTCTAAGATCTGTAAACATACCAAATCCAATACCATAGTCCTTGTAAAGGATAAGCAACTTTATGCAAGTGGCACCGGACAGACATCAAGAGTAGACGCTTTAAATCAGGCGATCGTTAAAGCAAATCACTTTGGGTTTAACTTGAAAGGATCAGTTATGGCCAGTGATGCCTTTTTCCCATTCCCGGATTGTGTGGAGATTGCAGGCGATGCAGGCATTAGCTCAGTTATTCAGCCTGGAGGTTCCATAAAGGACCAGCTTTCAATTGATTACTGTAATAGTCATCAAATTTCAATGGTCACAACCGGAACAAGACATTTTAAGCATTAGCCCTATCGAAGGATAGCCGTTTTTTCAAAAAATACCCTCATTTTTTGATCCCAGGATATTAAATTCATTGGTTTAAAATAGTTTATACTATTTTAGGTCATTGGCTATATGAATTGGGTAAATTTATTACATTTGTGACATTCACAATACAAACAAGTTAACACGAGATCATTTTATGGGGTTTTTTGACTTTATGACCGAAGATATTGCAATCGATTTAGGGACGGCAAATACTTTAATCATTCACAAAGGAAAAGTTGTTGTTGATAGTCCTTCAATTGTTGCAATGGACAGAACTACCAACAAGATCATAGCTATTGGCAAAAGGGCTAACCTGATGCAGGGAAAGACCCATGAAAATATCAAAACCATCCGACCTTTAAAAGATGGTGTCATTGCTGATTTTGAAGCTTCGGAAGCAATGATCAGGGAGTTTATCAAAAATATCCCTACCATAAAAAAGAGGTTTTTCAGACCTTCGCTCAGGATGGTCATTTGCATTCCTTCGGGTATTACCGAGGTTGAGAAGAGGGCGGTAAGAGACTCTGCCGAACAAATGAATGCCAAAGACATCTACCTGATCTATGAGCCAATGGCTGCTGCCATTGGAATCGGTATCGATATCATGATGCCCAAGGGGAATATGATCATTGACATAGGCGGTGGTACTACTGAAATCGCCGTTATCGCCTTAAGCGGTATCGTTTGTGACAAATCAGTAAAAGTCGCAGGAGATGTGTTCACCAGTGATATTGCTATGTATTTAAGAACCCAGCATAACTTGTATATCGGAGAAACGACGGCTGAAAAAATAAAAATTCAGATCGGGGCAGCTACAGAAGAATTGGATACTCCTCCTGAAGATATTTCAATTCAGGGGCGCGATTTGCTTAGCGGAAAACCGAAACAAATTGAACTTTCCTATCGTGAGATTGCAAAAGCATTGGAGAAATCGATACTTCGTATTGAAGATGCAGTAATGGAAACATTGTCTCAGACTCCTCCGGAGCTTGCGGCAGATATATATAACACAGGTATTTATTTAGCCGGAGGCGGCTCAATGCTAAGAGGGCTAGACAAGAGATTGTCTCGAAAAACAGATCTTCCGGTATATGTTGCTGAAGACCCCCTAAGAGCAGTTGTTAGAGGAACCGGTATTGCTTTAAAGGATATTGAGAAATACAAAAGTGTTTTAATGAAATAGTAGCCTGACAAAATATTATGCAACAAATTATTTCATTCCTTGACAAGAATAAATTATTTATCCTGTTTTTGTTGCTTGAAGTGTTTGCAGTTATTTTCACGATACAAAGTCATTCATTTCACAGAAGTAAGTTTGTCAATTCGGCAAATTTCTTGTCTGGTGGCATTTATAACAAGATCAATAATTTTAAAGAATTCTTATATCTTAAAAAGGAAAACGAACGCCTTAATGAGGAGAATGTATATTTGAAAAACCTTCTCAGCCTCGAAGACAAAGAGATCGTCCAGCATGACATCACGGTCATAGATACCTTAAAATACAACCAGAAGTTCAGTTATACCGCAGCCAAAGTAATCAACAACAATTACAGGAAAAACAATAACTATCTGACCATTAATAAAGGGGAGAATCATGGCTTGGAACCCGATCTGGGTGTTGTCAACAGTAAAGGAATTATAGGCATTACCAAAAGTGTATCGGGAAATTATGCTACCGTACTTTCTATTTTGAATGTCAATTCAAGAATTAATGCCAAACTGCTCAATAGTGATCATTATGGCAGTTTAAGCTGGGATAACATTGATTATAATGTTGTGCAATTATTGGATCTTCCCATTCAGGCTGATATCTATAGAGGTGACACGGTAGTTACAGGAGGAAAATCAACTATATTTCCTGAAGGTATCGCGATTGGGACAATTAAAGATTTTAAAACCTTTAACAATAATTACGAATATATCAATATATTACTGTTTAATGACATGAGTTCTATCGGACAGGTCCAGGTGATCAAGAACTTTGACAAAACGGAAATTCAAACCCTGGAAGAAAAATCGACGAATGAATAGGGAGAATATAAATAATGCCTTACTTTTTATTGGACTGATATTACTGCAGGTCATCGTGTTGAACAATATCAATTTCCTGGGCTATATCAACCCTTATTTTTATATCTTTTTTATATTTCTTTATCCGATCAAAAAAGATGATGCTTCTATTTTGATTCTTAGTTTTTTTCTTGGATTGTGTATTGATATTTTTTCAGATTCAGGCGGAATTAATGCTGCTGCCACATTGTTTATTGCTTTTGTCAGAATTCCAATACTACAAAGCGTCATTGGCAAAAGGGAGATTGATTACGGGTCAATGACCATTTTTAAGCTTCCATTTCCAAAAATGTTCCTGTATGTGGTAATCTTGACCTTCCTCCATCATTTTATTGTTTTTGGCATGGAATATTTTAAATGGAGTAAGTTTGGAATCATATTGCTCAACACTGTTTTAACCAGTATTTTTACCATTATTTTGACCATGATTAGTTTAACTTTTGTAACCAGTAAAAGATAAGAGATGCCTAGGAAGTCATTGTTGTATTTTTTGATCTTGTCAGTTGGAGCCATATTTATTGGCAGGTTGTTCTTTTTACAGGTTGTCGATTCGAAGTATCGTCAAAATCCCTTGAACAACTCTGCCGTTACTATAAAATACGCATACCCAGACAGGGGCTTCATATATGATCGCAATAATAAATTACTAGTCGCCAACCAGAGTTCCTATGACATCATGATCATCCCAAAAGATGTAGAACCTCTAGATACGCTGGAATTTTGTAATTTACTGGGAATCACAAAAGATGACTTTTTAAAAAGATATTACAGGACCAAAAATTATTCTCCCCGTATCCCTTCCATTTTCGTAGGACAGCTATCAAAAGAAGATTATGCGTTTTTACAGGAGAAAATGTACAAATACAAAGGTTTTTATATTCAAAAGAGATTCCTTAGGCAATACCCTGAAAATACCAGCGCCAACATTTTGGGATACATCAGTGAAGTTAATGAAAGTTTATTGAAAAGGAATTCATATTATCAACTGGGAGAGCTTATTGGCTATCAGGGTGTTGAAAAGCAGTATGAAGAGGTACTTCGTGGTCAAAAGGGCGTGAACTTTATCCAAAAGAACCGTTTTAATAAAGAAATAGGGGCTTATAAAGAGGGAATCTATGATACACTCCCTGTGCCGGGTAAAGATATAACACTGACCCTTGACATGGAGCTTCAAATGTATGCTGAAAGACTCATGAGCAACAAAAGAGGAGGTATCGTTGCGATTGAGCCGTCTTCAGGAGAAATTTTATCCTTGGTTTCCACGCCAAGTTATGATCCGAAAATGCTGGTGGGACGAAAAAGATCTAAAAATTCCGTTTTGCTTTTTAATGATAGTATTAAGAAACCCATGCTTGACAGGGGGCTTCAGGCCCAATACCCTCCAGGATCCCCGTTCAAGATCATCAATGCCCTGGTTGGGCTCCAAGAAGGTGTAATTACACCGAGTACAGGGTTTAACTGTTATCACGGATATAAGTATGGACGTGGTGGGTTCATGAAATGTCATTGTGGCATAGTTGGTACGCCTATTAGCATGAATACCGGTATTTATCGCTCCTGTAATTCTTATTTTTCTAATGTATACAGACGTACCATTGAAAAGTATGATGACCCGGCTGAGGGAATGGATAACTGGAGCAAACATGTAAAAAGTTTTGGACTG
>JBFFLO010000174.1:0-6016 GCA_041554895.1 Lutimonas sp.
TATTTTTCCTGATGCAACAGATGTGAAGAAAGGTGTCCCCTATTGGATTTCAAACAGCTATTCTTTGCAGCGTGTTCATCAATGGAGGTCAGAAGAGGCATCAATTCTCGTTGGAAAAAAGACAGTTCAGATGGACGATCCTAAACTGAACATAAGGGATTTTACCGGAAATTCGATTCTAAGGATAGCCATTGACAGGAAGTTGGAATTATCAGCTTCCCTGAACTTTTTTGATGGTTCATCAGATACCACAATTTACAATGAACTTAAGGATGAGAAAAGGGGGCGATTGCAATTTGTTCGACTTGATTTTTCAAAAGATCTTGTTCCACAAATGATGAGGCATTTGCATGGAATAGAAATTCAATCTTTGATTGTGGAAGGAGGGGCCTATACGCTCAACGCCTTTATCCGTTCGGGTTTTTGGGATGAGGCAAGGGTTTTTGAGGGAGAACGGTGTTTTGGAGGCGGTTTAAAGGCACCAACAATAAATGCGGATCAGCTATCTGAAGAATATATAGGGAAGGACCTTCTTAGGATATATAAGAATACTTCAAGATGAGAAATAGTCAAGACGATGTATACCTGACTTTAAGTAAGGCCTCAGCAGAAGGGGTATATAAGGAAAAGGGCAGTAAGTTTCTGGCATATGCTTATCCGCTAACAGACCCTGATCGGGTGGATGACCTTGTCCAGCTCTTGAAGAAGAGGCACCCGAAAGCAAGGCACTGGTGCTACGCCTGGCAAACAGGAGTCGAAAACCCGGCTTTTAGGTATAATGATGATGGAGAACCAAATAATAGTGCAGGAAAACCTATCTATGGCCAAATACAATCTTTCGGCCTGACCAATGTTTTGATCGTCGTAGTGCGTTATTTTGGTGGGACCAAACTAGGGGTCGGGGGCTTGATTGTGGCATATAGATCGGCAGCCAGGCTCGCCTTGGAAAATGCTGTGATCGTCGAAAAAATGTTGACAAAGGAGTTACATCTGAGATTTGAATATGCCAATTTGGAGAAAGTCATGCGCCTGATTAAGGATAATTCACTTGATATGCTCAGTCAGGAAATGGAACTTGATTGCTTTTTTAAAATATCAGTTCGTAAAAACAACGTGGAACAAATAGTTAAATTATTCGAAGGCCTCAGATGTGTCCAGGTAAAAGAAGTTAATTGAATTGAGCGTAAATCCGATCTAGCAGGTATTGAGGTGCTTTAATGGGCTTGTTTTTTTTCATATCCATAAAGACCAAACTTGTAAAACCGGTAGTTAGCAAATCATTCTTTTCATTGCGGACCTCAAAATCAAATTCAATTTTAACAAGAGGTTTTTTGGTCATGATGGTGGTGATGGTGAGCAGGTCATCATATTTGGCAGGTTTCATATAGTTGATGTTCAGTTGAATAACGGGAAGCATGATTCCTGACTCTTCAAGGCTTTTATAACTCACCCCGAGCGCGCGCAGCCATTCAACCCTTCCCACTTCAAAAAATTGCGCATAATTTCCGTAGTATACATAGCCCATTTGGTCAGTTTCTCCGTATCTTACGCGTATATTGGTTTGGTTTATGATCATTTTGTTGTAATTTGTACTCGAACAGTTTAATCAAAAAAAAAATAAGAATCAATAGTAAATATATTTTTTTTTAATAAACTTTATTCACAAATTTGTAATGGCAAAAGAGAGACCTATTTTGTCCAAAAAAAGGGAACTATACTTAATCAAAATATTTTAATTAAATGACGAGAACAGCCTCCTCTGTATGGAATAATTGTCTGCTTTTTATAAAGGATAATATCAAACCACAAGCGTATAAAACATGGTTCGAACCTATTAAGCCGATGAAGATAGCGGGAGATGTTTTAACCATACAAGTACCCAGCAAATTCTTTTTTGAATGGCTGGAGGAGCATTATATTAAATTATTGAGAGTGGCCCTGATAAGGGAACTGGGTGATCATGCAAAACTTGTGTATGATGTAAGGATGGAAAATACCTACAGTAACAAAAACCCTCATACAGTTAAGTTTCCAAGTTCTAATAAGAAGCCTTTTAATTCACAAGGCGTTACGATTCCGCTTGAGATCGATAAGCGAGAATTGAAGAATCCATTTGTTATTCCCGGAATCCAAAAGGTAAAGATAGAATCCCAATTGAACCCTAATTATAATTTTGAAAATTTCATTGAAGGAGATTCTAATCGTTTGGCAAGATCAGCGAGTTTGGCTGTGTCTAATAAGCCAGGAGGAACATCTTTCAACCCTTTACTGATCTATGGTGGAGTGGGCCTGGGAAAGACGCATTTGGCTCAGGCAATTGGCGTACGGATTAAAGAGAGGTATCCTGAAAAAACAGTGCTGTATATCTCGGCCGAAAAATTCACCCAGCAATTTATAGATTCCGTTAAAGCGAATACAAGAAATGATTTTATTCATTTTTACCAAATGATTGATGTGTTGATTGTGGATGATGTCCAGTTCCTTTCAGGAAAATCCGGAACGCAGGATGTTTTCTTTCATATCTTCAATCATTTGCATCAAAACGGAAAACAGGTTATCCTGACCTCTGATAAAGCACCTGTTGATATGCAAGACATTGAACAGCGTTTGCTGTCGAGGTTCAAATGGGGTCTTTCTGCTGAATTGGTTGCTCCGGATTATGAAACCAGAATCAGTATTTTAAAAAGTAAAATGTTCAGGGATGGTGTTGAAATCCCTGAGGAAATAGTTGAATATATAGCGAAGAATATCAAGACGAATGTTCGTGAGTTGGAAGGCGTGTTGATTTCTTTAATCGCACAAGCATCTTTTAACCGAAAAGAGTTTACACTATCGCTTACAAAACAAATTGTTGACAAGTTTGTCAAGAACACCAAAAAGGAAGTATCTATAGATTATATTCAGAAGGTTGTGTCCAAATATTTTGAAATGGACGTTACCACACTTCAGTCAAAAACCAGAAAGCGGCATATTGTACAGGCCAGACAATTAGCCATGTACTTTGCGAAAAGGATGACCAAAGCTTCCCTTGCTAGTATTGGTTCACAGATTGGCAGTCGTGATCATGCAACTGTGCTTCATGCTTGTAAAACGGTTGATAACCTTACCGAAACTGACAAGCAATTCCGTAAGTACGTTGATGAATTGACAAAAAAGCTTACATTTTAAGAAAACCGGCAGTGTATGATTAGGGTATTAATGGTATGTCTTGGAAATATTTGCAGGTCACCATTAGCCGAAGGCATATTGAAATCCAAGGTAGATCCATCAAGTATTTTTGTTGATTCTGCGGGAACCGGGGGTTGGCATATTGGAGAATTACCTGATGCCCGGTCGATCCAAATTGCAAGGGCGAACCAAATTGATATTAGCGATCAGCGTTGCAGAAAATTTGAAGCCAGTGATTTTGATGATTTTGATTTTATCTATGTGATGGACCAAGCTAATATGTCGGATGTTCTTACACTTGCCAAAACGGAAATCCATCGTAAGAAAGTTAAAATGATTCTCAAAGCAGCTAAGGGGGGTTATACCATGGAAGTTCCTGACCCTTATTATGGAGGGGATAAGGGCTTTGAAAAAGTATTTGAACTTTTGGATGAAGCCTGTGAACATATTGCGAAAAGCTTAAGCCATGAAGAATAAATTTGGTAAACTATTTTTGATCCCAACTACCTTAGGGGCCAATGAACCATTGGAGGTGCTGCCCATTTCGGTTAAGAAAACGGTAGAGGACCTTGACTTTTTTATTGTTGAGAATGAAAAATCTGCCAGAAGGTTTATAAAAAAGATCGCCCCCAGAAAATCACAACCTTCACTGAGGCTTTTTGTGCTTGACAAGTATACCAGCGAGTTTGAGTCCAAGTCTTTTTTAGATCCTTGTTTCCAAGGGGTCAATGTGGGTTTACTCTCCGAAGCGGGAGTTCCGGCTATTGCTGATCCGGGTGCGACTGTTGTGATGCTTGCACATCAGAAAAACGTTGAAGTCGTTCCTCTTGTCGGACCATCCTCGATCATCCTTGCGATGATGGCCTCAGGGCTCAACGGCCAGAATTTCGCATTTAACGGTTACCTGCCAATTGATAAATCGGAGCGTAAAAAAAGGATAAAGGAATTGGAAAAATGGTCAAAACAAAACAACCAAACCCAGTTATTTATTGAAACACCTTATAGAAATCAAAATCTTTTTAATGAGTTAAAGAATTCACTCACCCCGTCTACGTTTCTTTGTGTAGCTGTCGACCTTACATTAAGCACGGAGTATATCAAAACCTTGACGGCGAAGGAATGGAAAACGGAAAATATAGACCTTCATAAAAGACCTTGTATCTTTATTTTCCATAAATATTAGGCCTTAAATCCTGGCATTTTTCACTGGTTTGATAAAAGAGGTGTCATATCCTGCAAATCTTTTCATATAATGATGAATGTTTGTTCCAAAGGCATCATGTGCATTTGCTTCACCATTACTTCTAAGGTATTTTTTTACGTTCCCGGCGCCTGCCAGATGGGCGGCAGCCAAAATTCCAGATTCCGTAATTTCAACACCATTGATCTTTTTTCCGACACTTCTTTTTATATCTCTGATCAGGATCCATTTGTTCAGGGAGCAAAGGGCATAAAAGGCATCTTCTTGTAATTCCGGATCATTCAGGAAATCCGTCGTGTCATATATCCTGATACGATTCAAGGTAGATTCACCAAACTGGTATTTACCAAGGTATCCAAAACTATTGACTTTTCTGTAATTGCCTCTTGATTCTTTAAAAGCAATGGCTTCCTTAAATCCAACATAAAGGTTGTCAACGGTAGGCGTATAAAATAATTCAAACGGTTCTACACTTTTGTTCACAGTTACAATGGCATTTGCTTTGGGCAAATTGTAACGGACTTTTTTGGATTTCTTAAAAAACAAGGAGTCGTCTTGCGTAAATGCAGTTAAAACTATCGCGAGGGACACGATAAATAATACTTTCTTTTTCATAATTGTATTTTTTAGTTAGGGGGTACCTAAAAAAAACATTGCTGTGCAAAGATAAGGCATTTTTTACAAATGGTTAAAAACCAGCTAAAAACTCAGTGATCACTAGGTTTTCAGAAATAAAGAAAATGAAATTTAAAGTCCCCATTACTCCTGTATTCAATACTTGGGGCCGGTATTTTAACAAAGTTGAATATATTGAAGACTGTTTTCAAAAAACCGGAATCAGTTTTGATCTTTGTCAGGTCCACATCGATACTGGCAAAGAATTGCCTGTAGGACGCTATCGGTTGCCTTGGGATGGTAGCATTGTCATAACTACCTTCAGGCAAGCCATTTGCCCCGTGCCCTATAGCTATGTTCAGCCATTTGGGAATCTTGCTTTCCTTGTAAAATGACCAAAGATTTACAGATAACCAATATGTTTGTCCATTATAATCTTTTAGTACTTGTTGCAAAGGAGTACTGCCAAGTTTGTCTGGATCATTGTTGGCATATTCACTGCTCATAAATGAAAATTTCATGAGCAGGCGTTGTTCATCCCAAAGCAATTCCTGTCCGATCAATAAACCTGTTCCCAGGGCATTGGCCATAACATCACCTGTCGAGAAGCCCCATTCCTCAGAAAAACCATCCAATATTTCAACAGTTGTCAAAAAGGCAAAACCCAAGGTAGCCCCATATATCAATTGATTTTTTTTGGTTTCGCCGGCCCAGGCAAGGGCATCCATTCCCATTTTACCAATATAATAGGAGCTGAACACATGCCCAAACTTATCCATTTGCATCCATTGTGAATTATCGTTCAATGAATGAAATCCTGATCTTTCATATTGTGCATACCAGGCTTCGTTAAGCCCAATGAGTGTTGCAGATGCCAAAGCGGCTTCTGTAATGTAGACGGCTGTTCTTCTTTTTTTGTTCAAGGTATCTGATCGCTGAAAAAAGGGCGTTTTGTTTTGTGCAAAGACGCCGTCCTTGCCGGTAAAAAAGAGAAGGGCCAAAAGAAAAAGAAAAGGATATGTTTTTTTTAAA
>JBFFLO010000175.1:0-5975 GCA_041554895.1 Lutimonas sp.
AAAACAGCCCTTTAAACATCTAAAAATCTCAATTGAAAAATCATAAAAATGCCTTACTTTTGCTGCATGTCAAGAAAAAAGAAATTTCATTTATTTGAAAATATCGAAGTGGTTGATACGGCCGCCAAAGGGAAAACCGTGGCAAAATCGCCGGATGGCAGGGTTGTATTTCTGAGCAATGCGGTGCCTGGCGATATTGTTGATATCAGAACGGGAAGGAAAAGAAAATCATACTACGAGGGAAAGGCTGTAAAATTTCATCATTTATCTGAAAAAAGAGTAGATCCGGTATGTGAGCATTTCGGTGTTTGCGGAGGCTGTAAATGGCAGCATATGAATTATCAGGACCAGCTCTCTTATAAACAGAAGGAAGTCACAAACAACCTGGTAAGAATAGGGCACCTGGAACTTCCTGAGATCACTCCTATTGCGGGCTGTGAAAAAATATACTTTTACAGGAACAAAATGGAGTTCTCCTTTTCTGATTCCAGGTGGCTTACCGAAAAAGAATTAAAAAGCGACATTGAATTTGAAGACAGAAACGCTTGCGGTTTTCATATTCCAGGGATGTGGGATAAAATTCTTGATATTCAGAAATGTCACCTGCAAGAGGACCCTTCCAATGCCATTAGGAATTCGATCAAAAATTTTGCCATCCAAAACGGCATCACATTTTTCAATCCCAGGCAAAGAACTGGCATGCTCAGAACCCTGATGATCAGGATTAGTTCAACGGGAGAAATCATGATCGTCATTCAGTTTTTCGAAGATGATCAGGAAAAAAGGGAATTACTTCTAAATTATATAGCGGAAACCTTTAAAGACATAACTTCTTTACAATATATGATCAATGAGAAAGGAAATGATTCCATCTACGATCAGGATATTATCCTGTTTCAGGGCAGGGACCATATTTTTGAAGAAATGGAAGGCTTAAAGTTTAAAATTAATGCTAAATCGTTCTATCAGACCAATTCTTCCCAAGCTTATGAACTGTATAAAATAGCAAGGGGTTTTGCTGATCTTAAAGGTGACGAAATCGTATATGACCTTTACACCGGAACGGGTACAATTGCTCAATTCATCGCTTCCAAAGCCAAAAAAGTGATTGGGGTGGAAAGCGTGCCACAGGCGATTGAAGATGCCAGGGAAAATGCAAGATTGAATGGCATTGACAACACTGTTTTTTATGACGGAGACATGGCCAAGGTATTTACCCAGGAATTTATAGACCAAAACGGGCATCCTGACCTGGTCATCACCGACCCGCCAAGAGATGGGATGCATCAAAAAGTAGTCGCACAAATATTGCATATTTTACCCGAAAAAATTGTTTATATAAGCTGTAATTCTGCAACCCAAGCCAGGGATCTTGCCTTGATGAAAGAGGATTACATCATAGAAAAATCACAGGCTGTCGATATGTTCCCGCAGACCCATCATGTGGAAAATGTGGTTCTGTTAAAGCGCAGAAAATAGAAATGAAAACAAATTTAAAATTTTTAATGGCCCTTATACTTATCCTGACACAGCTTGGTTGTGAAAGAGATGAAATCTGCCTGGAAGATATTACGCCAAAACTGATCATTAGATTTTATAACCAAAATAAACCCAATGAGTTGAGGTCTGTTGCACTGTTAAAAGTCAATATCGAGGGTATTGATGGTGATTACAGTAATGAAACGATAACTGCCCTTACAGATTCTATTGCAATTCCCTTGCTGGTGGCAGATAATAAAACAAGGTTCATACTTACCTTGCAAGGAAATGAGAATCAGGGTACAAAAGATAATCTCGACACGATTTCAGTGATTTATACACAACAGGATATCTTTATTTCAAGGGCTTGTGGCTTCAAAACTGTTTTTAATGAGGCAGGGGCCAGCCTGGTTACAGATGATGATAATTGGATAAAGGGCCTTGAAACCAAAAATGATCCGCTCCAAATAATTGACGAAAACGCAGCGCATGTTAAAATTTACCATTAGCATTTTCTTTTTTTTATCCTGCAGCACCATTTTCGCCCAACTGGGTAAAAGCGCACAGGACACGGCTACTTATAAAGACAGGTACGGACTGAGAGTGGGCCTGGACGTGGTGCGGCCGATTTACTCACTTTTCAGTGAGGACACGAAAGGCTTCGAAATTGTTGGTGATTATCGCGTGGCCAAAAGGTTATATCTCGCCACAGAACTTGGCTATCGGGACCAGACAACTCAGGAAGATTTTTTTAACTTTTCGACCAAGGGGCAATATATCAAGGCAGGGGTTGATTATAATGCCTATAAAAATTGGATCGGTATGGAAAATATGATCGTTGTAGGATTGCGTTACGGATTCAGCACCTTCAATCAGTCTGTAAACCAATATACCATCAATGCGGATCCTTTTGTGCCGGTTGTAACTGAACCAGAGGGAAATACCTATGACGGACTGACCGCTCATTGGGCCGAACTGGTACTAGGACTCAAAGTAGAAGTACTGCACAATGTGTTTTTGGGAGTTTCTTTTAGAGGAAACACCCTGATTTCTGTGACAAAAGTAGACAACTTCAAAAACCTGTATATTCCTGGATTCGAAAGAGTTTTTGTGAATAACAATGGCTTTAGTTTTAATTATACAGTATCTTACCTGATCCCGCTCTACAGAAAATAAGGCAAATAACATGGATAGAAATTTCATCTCTTTTTTTACTTTTGGCTTGTTGCTAATTACTATTGGAGGAATTGGTTCTTTTTTCGATTGGGATAAATCAATGATTTTTATTGGGCTTGGGCTAACTATGGAATCTTTAGCACTGCTCATTTTTGCCTGGAAACGCCTGAAAAAAAGATGAATTATTCCAATCCTGTTTCCATAATAGTTGCTTCCGTTATGGTCACCGTATTGTCTTTAAAAATGAAGGATGACTGCTATTATTGTTTCTTAGGAATGTTTTTTATCGGGCTGATTTTATTTATATTTGGGATTGTCAAATACTGGAAACGATACAATGGCTAAGAAGAAATTAAACAGTTTATCAGACCTTGGCGGATTCGTTTTTTCGACCAATGAAAAGGAAGATTTTTCGGCTTATTCAGAGCAATCTTCCGAGAATCCGGACCCAAAGGATCAACAATTGGAAGCTCATTTTTCTAATAAAGGAAGGGGTGGCAAAACGGTAACCGTCATCTCTGGATTTCAAGGAAGTGAAACCGAACTCAAGGCACTGGCCAAACTTTTAAAAACCAAATGTGGTGTTGGCGGCAGCGTAAAAGAAGGAGAGATCATCATTCAAGGTAACTACCGGGATAAGATCATGTCTATCCTTCAAAAAGAAGGATACCGCGTCAAACGAGTTGGCGGTTAGCCTGCGAAGTATTCCTGTTATGATCAATAATTCAATTTTTTAGTCCTATGCGAACAATTGGCCCTTCTGAACTTATATTAAATCCTGACGGCAGTATATACCATATCAATTTAAAACCCGAACATATAGCCCCGACGATTATTTTCGTTGGAGACCAGGATCGAGTGGCAAAAGTCGCGAATCATTTTGATCATATAGAATTCTCTACCCAGAAAAGAGAATTCAAAACCATAGTTGGAAATTTAAACGGTAAAAGATTTACAGTAATCTCTACCGGAATAGGGCCTGATAATATAGATATTGTATTGAACGAAATTGATGCCCTGGTCAACATAGACCTCAACACGCGAACCGTCAAAAAAGAATTGACCAGCCTTCAAATAGTGCGCATGGGGACCTCGGGTTCATTGCATGAAGATATTCCGGTAGACTCCATTGTTCTTGGCAAATACGGCCTTGGCTTTGATGGAGTGCTGCATTCTTACCAGAACAAGGGCATATTCGAAACAGCCTTGGAAAATGCTTTTATAGCACATTGTAATTATGCTCCGGAAAAATCCAGGCCCTATATCGTCGGCAACAGCCCCCTTCTCGAGGAGAAGCTGTTATCGGATGACATATTTTCTGGTATCACGGCTACCGCGGGTGGATTTTACGGCCCTCAGGGCAGGATACTCAGGTTGCCTTTACAAGATGATTACTTGAATCACAAAATTGAAAATTTTTCATATAAAGAATTAAGGGTCACAAACTTAGAAATGGAGACTTCGGTAATCTACGGCTTATCAAAACTGTTGGGGCATCATGCTGTTTCTATGAATGCCATTATCGCCAACCGGGCTAATCTTACCTTTAGTAAAGACCCTTATGCAACTGTCGAAAATATGATCCGCTATACGCTAAAAAAGCTCACAGCGTAATTTTTTTCGATTTGCCATACTAAAGGACATTTTCAAACGTTAATTAGTTTAAGATCTCCCTTGATTTTTATTAACTTAAAATTAACCTATGAAAAAGTTAGCCTATTTATTAGTTTTTATTTTCGCTTCAGCAAGCTTAGCTTCCTGTGGTGCATCAAGCGCGAGTTGTGTTGATTCAGAAAAGTACATTATCAAGAATATGAAATTTGAGAACCAGGAAATGGTTCTTTCTAAAAAATTCAAAACGAGCGATGAGATCATCAATTAATTTGGATTCAAATATTATAAGGAAAACCGTCAATTTAAATTGACGGTTTTTTTTATGCCATAAAAAATACAAAGAAAAGGCTTGTTAAAATTAGCAGACTTTGTAATTTTGCACAAACCTAATCACCATGCCAGAAACCAAGTATATTTTTGTAACAGGAGGAGTAAGTTCATCTCTTGGCAAAGGAATTATTGCTGCCTCTTTAGCAAAATTATTACAATCAAGTGGATTTTCCGTCACCATACAAAAATTAGATCCCTATATAAATGTTGATCCGGGAACTTTGAATCCTTATGAACATGGAGAATGTTATGTGACCAATGATGGAGCCGAAACTGACCTTGATCTTGGACACTATGAAAGGTTCTTGAATATTCCTACTTCCCAGGCCAATAATGTCACTACGGGTAGGATATACCAAACTGTTATCAACAAAGAAAGGAAGGGAGATTATCTCGGGAAAACGGTTCAGATCATTCCTCACATTACGAACGAGATCAAAAGACGCATCAAAATCCTTGGTCAAACAGGAGAATACGATATCGTAATTACTGAAATAGGCGGTACCGTTGGCGATATAGAATCTTTGCCTTATATAGAGTCTGTCAGGCAATTAAAGTGGGATCTTGGCAAGCACAACGCCATCGTAATTCATTTGACGCTGATCCCTTATTTAGCTGCGGCAAAGGAATTAAAGACGAAACCAACTCAGCATTCCGTCAAGGAACTCATGCAAAGTGGCATCAGTCCGGATATACTGGTTTGCAGAACTGAACACCATATTGGTGAAGATATCAAAAGAAAATTAGCCTTGTTCTGTAATGTGGATAAGGAATCTATCATTGAATCGATAGATGCTGAAACCATTTATGATGTGCCTAACCTGATGCTTCATGAAGGATTGCATGAAGTTGTTCTTGGTAAGCTCGATCTAAAAGCTTCTAAAAAACCAGTTCTTACCCGTTGGAATCAGTTCCTCACGAATTATAAAAATCCTGAAGGAACCGTTGAAATAGGGTTAGTTGGCAAGTACATCGAATTACAGGATGCCTATAAATCTATCCTGGAGGCTTTGGACCATGCCGGTGCCCAAAACAAGCTAAAGGTAAATATTCATCCTATTCATTCTGAAGACCTGACAGAACAAAATGCAAGTGAAAAGTTAACAGGCCTGCAAGGTTTGGTGGTTGCTCCCGGTTTCGGTGACAGGGGAATAGAAGGAAAAATTGCTGCCGTTAGGTATGTCAGGGAAAACAACATTCCATTTCTTGGAATTTGTTTGGGCATGCAGATGGCAGTCATAGAATATGCCAGAAATGTATTACATCTTAAGAATGCCAATTCTACTGAAATGACAAGGAATACGCCCCACCCGGTTATTGACATCATGGAAGACCAGAAAATGGTTACAGAAAAAGGCGGAACCATGAGGCTTGGA
>JBFFLO010000176.1:0-5972 GCA_041554895.1 Lutimonas sp.
CAACGGAAGATCATCACCACTTACTGTAAAATCAATGGTTGGGGCTATGGATTCTATTTTGGCAATTACCGGTGGTTCCATTCCTGAAGGGAATGAGGGCACGCGATCAACAGCATTTTTAACATCTGCAAGGACTACATCGATATCAGAATCAACATAGGTTTCGATACTGATTGTAGCGGAGTTTTCGCGGGAAACAGAAGTCACCCTGTCTATACCGACAAGGCCCTTTAAATTATCTTCTATTTTGAGAACAACCCCTTCTTCCATTTCCTGAGGGGATGCTCCTGGATAAACGACCGAAATATTTATAAATTGAGATTCAGTTAACGGAAAGAAAGACGATTTCATCGATTTTGTTCCCAGATAGCCAAAAATAACCACAGCAATAATGATAATGTTAACTGCTACATGATATTTAATAAAATAGGATATAATTTTTTTCATAATCGGAATTACAAGATTATTTATTGACGAGGGTTAGATCCGTAAACAGTTACTTTCATTCCAGGGTATGCACCGGGAACCGATCTGCTTAAAATAGGTGTTCCGTCTTCAAGGCCTTTTATGACAACAGTATTATCAGTAAAAAACACAGGATTGACTTTTACAAGATCAATAATGCTATCTTTAAAAACATAAATGCTTTCATTGTTTACCAGTAATTTTCTTTCCATTTCAAAGGCATCATTTTCAGCTTTGGCAATAAGTTCGGCCTCCAAGTAGATTCCCTCTTTTAGACCTTTTCCTTCCACTTCTACATAAGCCTTTACGGTTTGAGATGCCTGATCAACACGTCCGTTGATGCGCACGATTTTTCCATTCCAGGTTTGATCAGTATCCCGGCTCGACACCTTCACTGGATTTCCCTTTTCAAGAAGGTTCATGTATTTAGCGTTGATGGCTACTTCCATTTCATAAACTGACGGATTGATGAATTCCCCAAGTTTTTGACCTGATCTGATCAAAGAACCGGGATTCACCATAGCAACGGTCAAAATACCGTCATATGGAGCACGAATCGTGTATTTTGTCAATCGAACCTCCATATTCTTAACATTGTAGAAAGTTGTGTATATATTCCTGCCAGAAATAAAGAATTTTTCCTTTTCAGAATTTATTTCAGGTAATTTAGGGGTAGGTTTATTAAAATCAAAATCACTAAGATATTGCTCCCATTTTACATACTGTTCCGGATAATCTAGTCGGATATCAGGCATGATCGAGGTGATACTGTTATAAAGATTGCTTTTCTGTGCCAGTAAATTGGCATAATGCTCCTCACTATTCATTTTAAGGATGACCTCGCCTTTACGGTATGAGTTACCCGGCCGGAATTCTTTTGAACTAGGCTGCAGAACGCCCTGGACCTCTGAATATATTTCTATTTTATTTTTGGCCACCAAGGTTCCATTAGCCGTTATGGTAATAGGTACTGTGCCGTTTTTCACTTTTTCAATAAATACGGTTTTAACTATTTTTACCGGGGTTTTTTCGGGACTTGTATTGCTCAGGACCATAACCTTTACCAGCCAAAAAGCTAAGGCGATCAATACTATTCCTAGTGCTATATTGATATACTTTCTCATTTTTTCTATTGGTTAATCGTTGTTCTTAAATTAATATTAATTTGTATTTGTTTCATTACTTTTTGTACCCTCATGATATCCTCTTCAGCAATTCCTTTCTGTAACTCTTTTACTACCTCAAGAAAATAAGGGTAAGATTTTTTCCAGGTTTCCCTGCCATAAGGAGTAAGATAAACATGATTGATCCTCATGTCTTTTTCACAGGTTGAACGAGACACATAGCCTTTCTTTTCCATGGTCTGGATCAATCTTGTTAAAGCCGTCTTGGATCGGTTGGTGATAAAAGCAAGGTCATTTTGTTTTCTGCCATCTTTTTCATTGAGATATTTTAAGACGATAAACTGCTCTTTTGATAAATTAAACCCATTGCTCTTCATGAAGTCACCTATGTAATAATCCATATACTTGGCAGTTTTACCAATCCAGGGAATAAGAGAAATAGTTTCTAAAGTATCTTTTTTCAAATCTTAAAATTTTCCCAAAAGTACAAAGAAGTCAAAATTGGTTGCACGTGCAACTATGTTAATCTTTTCTTAAAAATATTAAACAAAATTTAAAAAAGTAATCCATGACAAGTCAATAGGCTCTGTAATTAGGTAAGACTATGGATTCATTGTAAAGTTTAATTCCTTAAGGAGAAATTATTATAGAGAAATATTGGAGCCAAAAAAAAGACCATCCGTTAACTAACGGATGGTCTTTATAGTATCATGTATTTATAGCTTATTCTGCCAAAGTTCTGATATAATTAACAATAAGCCATCTGTCTTCATCATCAGGCATTTTTTTGGTATACTCGGGCATGTCATCCCTTCCAAAGGTTGTTTTATAAAAGATGGCCCCATCAGATTGACCCTGGAAGTCTTCAGAAGAGAAATCACCAAGATCACCTTTTACTTCATTTGCTTTTTTCCCATCTCCATAACCTTCTTTTCCATGGCATGATTGACAATGCTTGGAATAAAGTGATTTACCTATAGCTAGATCTTCTGAAGGATCTGTTGGGTTTTTCATGTTCTGATATTTATCAGGCACCACCCACTCAGTCTGAAGGATCATGCTAAAAGAAAACAACCCAAAAGAGATGATTCCTACTAATAATAAGTTTTTAATGTTTTTCATGAGTTCAATTTAAGATTTAACAATTTTCATTAAATTACGGAATAAATATACGAATATTCCCCATACTATAATAATAAATGAGAAAGTAAGCGACAAAAGGAATATAGGTGTTTTTCCTCTGGGAGACCACATGGTTCTTTCGTTAAAAGTGGATTCCCTAACAATATTTTTACCAATCGGAGCTATAATTGAGCTACTTACGGTACCATAATCATCACTGTCTTTCAATACAACTTCCAGTGTTAAATTACCATCTAAACCGGGTATTCCGTCTTCAATGGCAACCTCTATTGCCCCTTCTTCATCTGTGATATAAAAGTCTTCACCAATTTTTAAAGGCCTGAACAAACGCTTAACCTGAACCGTTAGAGGTACATCGGCTATTGTTGAATCCATTTTTGTATCTATGATATGTGCAGCAATATAATTGACACTGTCTTTAGTGATCAGTTGTGCCCGAATGTCTGCATTCTTAAAACTAATTTCCTTGGAAGCTTTTTTAAATACATCATTTCCGCCGAATGAAACCAGTAAATTATAGAAGCCGGTGCTGTCGGGTTCAAGCGATTTAAAATCTTTGATAACATATTTGGTCGTTCCTGCTGCGGATGTAACTGCTTTACCTAATTCTATCTCTTGGTCATCCACAATTGCCATAATATCCAGTTCAGCATTAGCTACTTCAACGGTTTGCTTATCTATTCTTGCAGAAGCCTTAATATTGAGATAATGCTCCTGATCGTTTACCTTAAAATAGTCAACATTAATCCTGATCCTGTTCTTTTTATTTTGAGCAAACATATCCTGGGAGCCGGCAACAAAGAACAGAACAGCAAGAATTGCAACAAGTAATGGCTTAAAGTTTTGATAATTTTTCATGTCTTTTATTTTTGATCTGAATTCTCTAACGCACTTTCATCTATACTTCTTTGAATACCTATTGCAGGTAAATACCTCAACAGCAGGGTAAATATAAATAGTGCCGTTGCCAGGTTACTTGCCGTGATTAACCATTCATGCATGCTAGGAAAGTAATCTCTCCACGATTCAGGAACACCTTGAAGAGGTAAGTAGGGGTGCAGCAAAGTTGGAGTAACGATAATATAACGTTTCCACCACGATGCGAAAACAACGAGCAGGCCAATAAGGAACAACGGAAATGGCTTTCTTCCTTTTTTAAAAAGCAAAAATATTACCGGAACAATCAGTCCGCCAACAGTAACAAACCAAAAAATAGTCGAATAATGTCCTGTAAACAATGTATTGAGATGAATTTCTTCATTTTCAGTAGAAGCATAAGCGGGCATAAGATATTCATTGGCATTGAAATACAGGTAAATCAGACAGGCCAATGCTAAAAATTTTCCCAATTTGTCAAAATGATAATCGGTGATATATTCCTCCAAACCTTTGACCCTTCTCACCGCATAAATGGTAACCACAAGCGTGCCAATTCCGGCAACTAAGGCTCCAGAAATAAAATAGGGCCCAAAGTTTGTGCTGTTCCAACCGATCCGGTAGGTAGATGAAAATAACCAGGCATCAATGGTCTGTAAGATCAAGCCTAATGGAAGCACGAGTACAGCAATGATCTTGATCGATTTTTGCTGTATCATTTTCTGAGCGGTACTTCCTTTCCAGTTCAAGGATAGTTTCCCATACCATTTACTTAGTTTCGGATTGGTTTTACTATAGAATTCTTTTAGAATAGCAAAATCCGGAAGCAAAGGGAAATACAGCAGGAAGAATATCGCAAACAAATAGGTCGGTATGATGATAACGTCCCATGTGATGGGTGATTGGAACCTGGCGTGAATGATGGTGTTCAGTGCCCTGTCAGGACGGCCAAGGTCTATGATGATAGTGATCCCGGCCATAATAATTGCCGCCAGTGAAATAATCTCGGCGATTCTCACCAATGGTGTCCTCCATTGATTTTTGGTCAATCTTAAAATAGCAACGGTTGCTGCTCCCACAAAACTGGTAGCAATAAAGAATACAAAATTTGAAATATAAATTCCCCAAAGCGCATAATCATTTAAATTGGTCACTTCCATTCCTTTCATGATCTGGTCAACATAAGCAAGGAATCCTGCAAAAATGATCACGAAAAGAAAAATTAACCAAACTTTTTCGAGTTTATTAAATTTCTTCGGCGCTAAATCTTGAATAAATTGTTCGCGTGATTTCATTATTCCTCAGATTTTTTAACAGATTCGTATTCATTGTAATTCTCAAGACCGTCCTCAAAATCAACCAATCGATCTGAAGGAGGCAAATAGTATACACTGGGTTCAGTTCCTAAAGAGGCCATATACCTGTAGCCCGCTTTTTCTTCTAACAGTTTACTCAACCTAAGGGTCTCATCACCGTTAGTAACGGTATCTTCATATTTGTCACCGAAATAGAAAACTCCATTCGGGCAGGCCGTAACGCAATGTGGTAATTCATTCTTTTTTATGGCATGAGGGCAGAAATCACATTTGTCTACTGTACCTTTAACACTTGGCATTCCGGCATATTCGGGTGTCTTTTCATGCCCCATCATTTCCATTTTTAACGTTATATCACCCTGATCAGGTTCGCTCCAGTTGAATACACGGATAGAATAGGGGCAGGCAGCCATACAAAACCTGCAACCGATACAACGGTCGGTATCAATGAGGACCAGGCCATCTTGTCTTTTAAAAGTGGCGTCAACCGGACAAACCGTAACACAGGCGGGTTCATCGCAATGCTGACAGGTTACCGGCATCCAATAAGGTGCCGTGTCTGCTGATTCCTGCATATTGTACACTTTGATCCAGGCATTGTCGCCTGTCACATAATGGTGCTTGTTACAGGCACTTTGGCAGGCAAGTGCATTCTTGCATTTGGCAAGATCAATAACCATCACATATTTTCTGTTTGGATCGCCTTCTCTTACATTGTATTTTTTAGCATGATCATGGCCGTGCTCAATTTCAACCACTTCAGATGAATCAACCTGAATGATATTGCCCTCTGTATCCATTAACTCGATCATGTCTCCTGATTCCGGATCCGGGCTTGCTTTTAGTTTTGAGGCCAGTTTGGACAATCCCAGCCCTCCTATGGTAGCGGCAAGTCCAACTTTTAAGCCTTTATCCAGAAATTTTCTTCTTTGATTTTTATCAGAATTTTCCATATATTTTGAAAATTATAGCGTTATAGTTTTTTCCCGATCCAGTTTAAGAAGGACTTGTTTGAAATCTTCTTTTTAACAACCTTGGAATTTTCAAG
>JBFFLO010000177.1:0-5955 GCA_041554895.1 Lutimonas sp.
AAAGCAGCAAAATTCAGGGGCCAAGGTTGATATCTCCTCAGAATACGGCAGTATAAAATTATATAATAACTAATAACAGCTAACAATGAAAAATTCACTTTTAAAAACAGTTATCCTTTTATGTATGTTCACTTTGACCGTGGGCAGTGTCTACGCCCAAAAAGTAAAGGGGAATGGAAAAATCATTAACAAGACAAGAAACGCAGGCAGTTTTGACGGCGTGGGAGTGTCGGGCTCATTTGATGTTGTTCTAGTGGCCGGAAACGAGGGGAAAATTGAAATAAGTGTAGAAGAAAACCTGGAACCATATTTAATTACCGAGGTCAAAGACGGAAGACTGAACATCAAATGGGAAAAAGGAGTCAATATCCGAACTTCCAAAAATACGACAGTAACGGTACATTTTAAAAATATAAAGTCGTTGGCGCTGGCAGGATCAGGTGATATCATTTCAAAGGATATCATCAAAGGCAATTCTTTAAAAATGGCAGTTGCAGGATCCGGAGACATCAAAATTGATATGGATGTGCAAATGGGTCAAGCCGCTATTTCAGGATCAGGAGACATCAAGCTCTCCGGAAAGGCAACAGAATTCGAAGCAGCCGTTTCGGGATCGGGAGATGTAGATGCCTATGATTTAAAAACTGAAAAAGCAGAATTAAAGATTGCCGGATCGGGCTCCATAGGGATACGTGTAGAGAAGGAGATTATTGCAAGGGTTTCTGGTTCAGGAAACATAAAATATAAGGGACAACCCAGCATTGAAGACATCAAAGTCAGTGGTTCAGGCACCATTAGTCCTTTTTAAAAATATTGTGGTTAGTTTATTGATAAATGTCGCTACCTCCGGGTATCGGCATTTATTTTTTCTTATTTGATTTTATGACCAGTGTTTTTACGGTAGCCGTTGAATCACAAAGTTCTACAGTGATCACGAGGTTTTTTTGATCAGCAGCGCCTTCTATCCAATAGTTTCTGCAGGGATCATTTTTCACCTGGCTTTTGGAAAAATCAATTTCACCTCTTTTGAGAATCTGCATGACATCAAGGCTGTCGGTTTCGGTTGAACTAAGTTCACTGTTTACATCGTCGCTAAAAGTGATTTTTTTCTGGCTTATAATATTTAATATCCTGTCATTAGGCAACCAGTTACAGGATGCTTTTTTACCACCTAGAAAAAAGAAAACAAGAACGATTCCAATGGCAAACCCAATTCCATACAGCGTAAAACGCGTTTTCATATCATCCATTGGCTAGAAAATAAGCAGATTGATGTCGGTAAAAGGCAGGTTGAACCAATCAGCAATGTGTTTGTTTGTTAAAATTCCGTGGTAGAAATACATTCCTTTTTGCAAACTTTTATCAAACCTGGCAGCATTTTCTATACCTCCCATTTCTCCTATGTTCAAAAGGTAGGGAGTGAAAATATTACTGATCGATACAGAAGCGGTCCTCGAATATCTTGAAGGGATATTGGGCACGCAATAATGAATCACGCCATGTTTGACTATAGTGGGCTTACTGTGCGTTGTGACTTCTGAAGTTTCAAAACACCCACCATTATCGATGCTGACATCGATGATCACAGCCCCGTCTTTCATTTGTTCGACCATACTTTCACTGACCACAACCGGCGTTCGGGTTTTACCCCTGAGTGCCCCGATAGCAACATCACATTCTGAAAGTGATTTAGTTAGGTTTTTTGGTTGAAGGGTAGAGGTGGCAATAGGGTGCTGTAACTTGTGCTGAACACTTCTTAACTTGGTAAGTGA
Source organism: Lutimonas sp. (assembly GCA_041554895.1). Taxonomy (GTDB): domain Bacteria; phylum Bacteroidota; class Bacteroidia; order Flavobacteriales; family Flavobacteriaceae; genus Lutimonas. The sequence goes on from JBFFLO010000177.1 coordinate 1,773, forward strand.
ATTGTCAAAAACTTCAACGGAGGCACCTAATCCTTGGGCTGAACGAGCTGCGAATTCACAAACTGTGCCTGCGCCAATGATTACGACCTTGCTTGGTGGTACCCCACCAATATTGCCAAGTAAAAGCCCGTTACCCAGGTTATTGTTATTCATGATCTCCGCAGCAATGAGCACAGAAGCGGTACCTGCAATTTCACTCAAGGATTTTACCAAAGGATAAATACCATGATTATCCTGGATATAATCAAACGCAATTGCAGTTATCCTCTTTTCCGCCAACATTTTAAAATATTCCTTTGTTTGTGTTTTGATCTGCATGGCAGAAATCAAAACGCTTTGCGGATTCATCATTTTTACCTCATCAAGGGAGGGAGGTTCAACTTTCAATATAATGCTACAGGCAAAAACGTCGTTGGCATTATAGGATATTTTAGCGCCGGCTTCTGAGTAATCCCGATCGGAGTAATTTGTACCATCACCGGCTCCTGATTCGACAACGATCCTGTGCCCGTTGGAGGTAAGCGCTGCAACTGCATTGGGGGTGAGGCAAATTCGTTTTTCATCAAAGTGGGTTTCTTTGGGGATACCAATATACAAATCGTCCTTATGCTTTTTAATTTCAAGCATTTCAGGTTTGGGCATCAGCTCTTCTCTGCTGAACGGTGATAGTTGTTTGGACATTTTAATTGATTTCTATGGTTCGGGTATTATCCTGATTAATGGTCAGGTTAATAACAACCGACTCTAAAGGTAATACATTTTCCACTTTATCCGGCCATTCTATGAAACACCAGGCGTCTTTGTCAAAGTATTCTTCGATTCCCATATCATAAGCCTCTTCTTCATTCTCAATTCTGTAAAAATCGAAATGGTAAATAATCTCATTGTTTTTGGAATGGTATTCATTAACTAAAGAAAAGGTCGGGGAACTTGTCACATGATCAACACCAAGTTGATGCGTGATTTCCTTGATCAAGGTCGTTTTGCCACTGCCCATCGGCCCGTTAAACAAAAGTATCCTAGATGTTGATGATTTCAGCACCCATTGGGCTATTTCCGCTAAATCAGAAAGCTTGTAAGATCTTTTCACTATTGATAATTTTTTTATCTACCTGAAGTCTAAACTATTCGCTAAGATCCATGGAATGATAAACATTCTGAACGTCATCCTCTTCCTCCAGTCTTTCCAGTAGTTTATCCACATCGGCCTGCTCTTCTTCAGTCAGTTTTTTAGTAGTAGTGGGTATTCGTTCAAAACCGGAAGAAAGTATTTCGAGCTCATTTTCTTCAAGGTATTTTTGAATTGCCCCAAATTGTTCAAAAGGCGCATAGATAAGTATTCCATCTTCGTCTTCAAAAACTTCTTCTACGTCAAAATCAATCAATTCAAGTTCAAATTCTTCAAGATCCATTTTTAGATCCTCTGCGTTAATTCTAAAATTGCAGATATGATCAAACATAAACACAACGGAGCCTGAAGTTCCAAACGTTCCGTCACATTTATTAAATGCTGCCCGAACATTTGCTACTGTGCGGTTATTGTTATCTGTGGCAGTTTCGATCAAAACAGCTATCCCATGAGGCGCATAACCTTCAAAAAGTATTTCCTTGTAATCGGCGGTATCTTTGTCTGAAGCTTTTTTAATGGCTCTTTCTACATTGTCCTTCGGCATATTGGCTGCCTTGGCATTTTGCATTACAGCCCGCAACCTTGCATTTGTTTCAGGATTAGGTCCACCCTCCTTGACAGCCATGACGATATCTTTACCGATTCTTGTAAAGGTTTTGGCCATTGCTGACCAACGTTTCATTTTTCGGGCCTTTCTAAATTCGAATGCTCTTCCCATAATTTCTTATTGTCTAAATTTTCATATCTGTTAAACCTGGATGACCCCTAGGTTAAATTTTTTCTCTATCGGCGAGTGGTTGGCCGCGCGAATGCCCATGGAGATCCAATGTCTTGTTTCCAGAGGATCAATAATGGCATCTGTCCATAACCTTGCAGCAGCATAAAAAGGCGAAATTTGCTCCTTATAACGTGCTGTAATCGTTTGAAGGATCTCATTTTCCTTTTCCTTGGTAATTTTTTGCCCTTGTTTCTTTAAAGTTGCAGTTTCAATTTGCAACAACACTTTTGCCGCTTGAGCACCTCCCATAACCGCAAGTTCGGCACTTGGCCAGGCAACGATCAATCTGGGATCATAGGCTTTTCCGCACATGGCATAATTTCCGGCACCGTAGCTATTTCCAATCACCACTGTAAATTTCGGCACCACTGAATTACTGACGGCGTTTACCATTTTAGCCCCATCCTTTATGATTCCGGCATGCTCTGACTTACTTCCCACCATAAACCCGGTCACATCCTGCAAAAATACAAGAGGTATTTTCTTTTGGTTACAATTGGCAATGAATCTTGTGGCCTTATCGGCACTGTCAGAATAGATCACCCCGCCAAACTGCATCTCGCCTTTGCCATTTTTTACGACTTTTCTCTGGTTTGCTACAATACCGACGGCCCAGCCATCTATTCTGGCATACCCACAGATCAATGTCTTCCCATAATTCGCTTTATACTCCTGGATCTCAGAATTGTCGACCATACAGGCTATGATTTTTTTCATATCGTACTGGGCAGATCTTTCTTTCGGTAAGAGGCCAAATACATTTGATTCCTTCTCCAGCGGCAATAGGGGCTCAATCCTGTTAAAACCGGCACATTCAGGGCTGCCAATTTTATCGACAATGTTTATGATCGTTTTTAAAGCATCTTCATCATCTTTTGCTTTATAGTCGCATACTCCTGAAATTCCAGTATGCGTCGTTGCTCCACCCAGGGTTTCATTGTCGATCAACTCACCTATAGCAGCTTTGACCAAATAGCTCCCGGCAAGGAAAATACTTCCCGTTTTATCGACAATTATAGATTCATCACTCATGATGGGCAAATAAGCCCCTCCGGCAACGCAACTTCCCATGACAGCGGCGATCTGCGTGATCCCCATACTGCTCATGATGGCATTGTTCCTGAATATCCTCCCAAAATGCTCCTTGTCAGGAAATATCTCATCCTGCATTGGCAAGTAAACCCCTGCACTGTCGACCAAATAGATGATAGGCAGTTTATTTTCCATGGCGATTTCCTGAGCGCGTAGATTCTTTTTTGCAGTGATCGGGAACCAGGCCCCTGCTTTTACCGTTGCATCGTTGGCGACTACGATACATTGTTTACCTTTTATATCACCGATTTTAACGATAACGCCGCCGGAAGGACAACCACCTTGATCGGCATACATGCCATCTCCTGCAAATGCACCTATTTCCAGGGCCATTTCTGGTTTGTCAAACAAAAAATCAATGCGCTCTCGTGCAGTCATTTTACCGGCAGCATGGATTTTCGATATTCTTTCGTCTCCACCTCCTTTGTTCACCAGGGTTAATTTTTTCCTTAATTGCGATACCAGTAATTTATTGTGGTCTTCATTAATATTGAAGTTAATATCCATTGTGTTTTGATCAAGTATAGAGGGCTAAAATACGAAATACGGCTTAATTGAGCACTAAAATATACCATGTAAATAAATACCATGGTAAATAATAATTTTTATTGTATATTTGTCACTGAAAATAAAATACTTATGATGAAAAATATTATTACTTTAGGTGGAAGTTCGAGTAAAAACTCCATTAATAAACAGTTGGCTGAATATGTTGGAAGTTCGCTGGAAGGCGTAAAGGTAAACAAGCTTGATCTTAATGATTATCAATTACCGCTGTATTCAATTGATATTGAAAACGAGCAGGGTTTTCCCCAGGACCTCAAGGATTTGAATCAACAAATAGAAGCAACAGACGGAATCGTGCTTTCACTTGCTGAGCACAATGGGGCCTACAGCGCTGCATTTAAAAATGCATTTGACTGGTTGTCCAGAATTGACGGTAAGGTATGGCGGAACAAACCCATGCTTTTGCTAAGTACATCTCCCGGTGCGCGGGGAGGTAAGTCTGTTATGGAATTGGCTTTAAGCAGGTTTCCTTATAACGGGGGAAATATTGTTGGATCAATGACCTTTCCTTCTTTCGGGGAGAATTTCAAAGATGGTGCCATTACGAATAAGAAATTGGAATTGAGACTGGAAGAATTAAGTGATGATCTTTTAAAAAGTCTGTAACCATGGGAGAT
>JBFFLO010000178.1:0-5951 GCA_041554895.1 Lutimonas sp.
AATTCAATTGTGATTTGTTTTTTTTGGAAAATTTCTGGTGAAAAAGCCGATGTAGCTCAGCTGGCTAGAGCAGCTGATTTGTAATCAGCAGGTCGTGGGTTCGAGTCCCTCCATCGGCTCAGGTCTTTGAAAAAAAATTATTGCGAGAGTAGCTCAGTTGGTAGAGCTTCAGCCTTCCAAGCTGACTGTCGCCGGTTCGAGCCCGGTCTCTCGCTCAATTTTTTTGGCCGGTGTAGCTCAGGGGTAGAGCGTTTCCTTGGTAAGGAAGAGGTCACGGGTTCAAATCCCGTCATTGGCTCAATGAAGATGCTTCAAAAATAGAATTAAACACGAATATATATATAACTAAGATTAAAATTTAACAATCATGGCAAAAGAAACTTTTGATCGTTCAAAGCCCCATTTAAACATTGGTACTATTGGACACGTTGACCACGGTAAAACTACTTTGACTGCTGCCATTACAAAAGTGTTGGCAGATAAAGGACTTTCTGAAGTGAAGGATTTCGACCAGATCGATAATGCTCCTGAAGAAAAGGAAAGAGGTATTACTATTAATACGGCGCACGTTGAATATTCAACTGAAAACCGTCACTATGCACACGTTGACTGTCCTGGTCACGCGGATTATGTAAAGAACATGGTAACTGGTGCTGCTCAGATGGACGGAGCAATTTTAGTAGTTGCTGCAACTGATGGTCCTATGCCACAAACTCGTGAGCATATCTTATTAGGACGTCAGGTAGGTATTCCTAGAATGGTTGTGTTTATGAACAAAGTTGACATGGTTGATGATGAGGAATTACTAGAATTGGTAGAAATGGAAGTAAGAGATTTGCTTTCTTTCTATGAATATGATGGTGATAACGGTCCTGTGATTCAAGGTTCTGCTCTAGGTGCATTGAACGGTGAGCAAAAATGGGTGGATACTGTAATGGAATTGATGGATGCTGTTGATACTTGGATCGAAATTCCTAAGAGAGATGTTGATAAAGATTTCTTGATGCCTGTTGAAGATGTATTCTCTATTACTGGTCGTGGTACAGTTGCTACAGGTCGTATTGAATTAGGTGTTGCTAACACTGGTGACGGTGTTGATATCATTGGTATGGGAGCTGAGAAATTGACTTCTACTGTTACTGGAGTTGAAATGTTCCGTAAGATATTGGATAGAGGTGAAGCTGGTGACAACGTTGGTCTTCTTTTAAGAGGTATTGACAAAGACCAGATCAAAAGAGGTATGGTAATCTGTAAACCAGGTTCAATTACTCCTCATGCAAAATTCAAAGCTGAGGTATATATCTTGAAAAAAGAAGAAGGTGGACGTCACACTCCATTCCATAAAAATTACCGTCCTCAGTTCTATGTTAGAACAACTGACGTAACTGGAACAATTAATTTACCTGATGGTGTTGAAATGGTAATGCCAGGAGATAACTTGACAATTACTGTTGATCTACTTCAACCAATTGCCTTAAACTTAGGTTTACGTTTTGCAATCCGTGAAGGTGGTAGAACAGTTGGTGCAGGACAGGTAACTGAGATACTTGATTAATTATAATCAATTTCAGTTGATATAAAGGTTTGAATATCAGGTGCTTCTTTGCGGAAGCGCCTTATATTCTTTTTAAAAAGTATGTTTTAACTTGAATGTACTGATAAATTGGGAGACAAATGGTCTTGTTGTAAAAGGATCCATTTTCTGACCATACGGGTGTAGCTCAGTTGGTAGAGCACTGGTCTCCAAAACCAGGTGTCGGGAGTTCGAGTCTCTCCACCCGTGCGTAAAAAATGATAACAATGGGTATAGTGAATTACATTAAGGAATCATTTGAGGAATTGCAGCATAACGTTTCTTGGATGCCAAGAGCCGAAGCGCAAAAAAATACGGTATTGGTAGCGGTATTCACTGTGATTTTTGCCATTGCTGTTTTTTTAGTAGACAAGTTCTTTCAAATGGGCTTAGAAAAATATTTCAATATTTTTAATTAATACATTAATATGTCTGATTCTTCTGTAATGAAATGGTATGCCGTAAGGGCAATTGGGGGACAAGAAAATAAGGTAAAAACTTACATCGAGAACGAAATTGCTCGATTGGGTTTATCTGATTATGTCAGCCAGGTGTTGGTACCTACAGAGAAAGTGATCCAGATCAGAAATGGTAAGAAATACCACAAAGAGAAGGTTTATTTTCCTGGTTATATTATGGTAGAGGCAAATTTGAGCGGTGAGGTGCCTCACGTGATCAAATCTGTGACAGGTGTTATTGGGTTTCTTGGCGAGACCAAAGGAGGAGATCCTGTTCCTTTAAGAAAATCGGAAGTGAACAGAATGTTGGGTACAGTAGATGATTTGGCTGTACAGAATGAAAATGTTGCGATACCATTTATACCTGGTGAAACAGTGAAAGTAATAGATGGACCGTTCAATGGTTTTGACGGAACTATAGAAAAGATTAATGAGGAAAAGCGTAAGCTTGAAGTTATGGTTAAGATCTTTGGGAGAAAGACTCCTTTGGAACTGAACTATATGCAAGTTGAAAAAATTTCATAAATGTTACAGTATTATGTAAATGCATTAGCTTCCACTTAATGTGTTTTATTAATTAAAGTTAAAACAATGGCAAAAGAAGTTAGTAAGGTAGTAAAATTGCAAGTTCGAGGAGGTGCGGCAAATCCTTCACCACCAGTAGGACCAGCATTAGGTGCTGCCGGAGTTAATATTATGGAGTTCTGTAAGCAGTTTAATGCTAGAACCCAGGACAAACCAGGAAAGGTTTTACCAGTTGTAATTAATGTTTACAAGGATAAATCTTTTGATTTTATTGTAAAAACTCCACCAGCAGCAATACAATTGTTAGAAGCAGCTAAAGTTAAGAAAGGTTCTGGAGAACCAAACCGTAAAAGAGTAGCTTCTGTTACTTGGGATCAGATACGTACCATTGCTGAAGATAAAATGCAGGATTTGAATGCATTTCAAATTGAGTCGGCTATGTTGATGGTTGCAGGAACAGCTAGATCTATGGGAATTCGAGTAAAAGGAACAGCTCCAGTTAAAACAGCGTAAGAAAATGGCAAAACTAACAAAGAAGCAAAAAGAAGCTAGAGGAAAAGTAGACTTTAATGTATCTCATGATGTATTAGCGGCTTCAACTCTGGTTAAAGAAATCACCTCCGTAAACTTTAATGCAAGTGTTGATCTTGCAATACGATTAGGTGTAGATCCACGTAAAGCAAACCAGATGGTAAGAGGTGTTGTAACCCTTCCAAACGGTACAGGTAAAGATGTTAAGGTATTGGCATTGGTTACTCCTGACAAAGAGGCGGAAGCCAAAGAAGCAGGTGCTGACTACGTAGGATTGGATGAATACCTCACCAAGATTAAGGGAGGATGGACAGACGTTGACGTAATTGTTACCATGCCAAGTGTGATGGGTAAATTAGGTCCTTTAGGTAGGATATTAGGCCCCAGGGGTTTGATGCCTAATCCAAAGACCGGTACTGTTACCATGGATGTAGCAAAAGCAGTCAAAGATGTAAAAGGTGGTAAAATTGACTTTAAAGTGGATAAAACAGGAATTGTTCATGCATCAATCGGGAAAGTTTCTTTCGAAGCTGATAAGATTGCTGAAAATGCAAATGAATTGATCAAAACCATTGTGAAGTTAAAACCTTCAACTGTTAAAGGGGTGTACATCAAGAGTATATTCTTGTCGAGTACAATGAGCCCTGGGGTTGCAATAGATACTAAAACAGTTTAATGCCGTAAAATTTTGAAATTATGACAAGAGAAGAAAAATCGCAAGTAATACAAGATTTGACTGGCAAGTTAACTGATAACCCAGTGATCTATTTAGCTGATATCTCAGGATTGAATGCTACTGAAACCTCAAATTTACGTAGAGCTTGTTTTAAAGCTAATGTAAAATTGGCAGTTGTGAAAAATACCTTGCTTGCAAAGGCAATGGAAAGCAGTGATAAAGATTTTGGTGAATTACCAACTGTTCTTAAAGGAAATACTTCTTTGATGATGGCTGAAACCGGAAATGCTCCGGCTAAGGTGATCAAAGCCTTCCGCAAAGGAAAGCAGGAGAAGCCAATTCTTAAAGGAGCTTATGTTGAAGAAGCCGTTTATGTTGGGGATGACCAACTGGATAGCCTAGTCAACATCAAGTCGAAAGAAGAGGTAATCGGAGATATTATCGGATTGTTACAATCACCAGCGAAGAATGTTATTTCAGCTCTTCAATCAGGTGGAGGAAAGATCCATGGTATCCTTCAAACTTTATCAGAAAAAGAATAAACACACTAATAAACTAAATAATAAAATTTAAACAGTAGAAAAATGGCAGAGTTGAAAGATTTCGCAGAACAATTAGTTAACTTAACTGTAAAAGAAGTTAATGAATTAGCAAATATTCTAAAAGAAGAGTATGGTATTGAGCCTGCAGCAGCTGCAGTGGCAGTAGCAGGACCTGCAGCTGGTGGTGAAGATGTTGCTGAGGAAAAATCAGAATTTGATGTGATCCTTAAAGCCGCAGGTGGTTCTAAATTAGCCGTAGTTAAATTGGTTAAAGAATTAACTGGTTTAGGTTTAAAAGAAGCCAAAGGAATCGTTGATAGTGCACCAGCACCTATCAAAGAAGGTATCTCTAAAGATGAGGCAGAAGGTCTTAAAAATTCTTTAGAAGAAGCTGGAGCAGAAGTTGAGCTTAAGTAATCCGCTTAAGCACTAAACATTTAAGGTTTAGGTCTTTGGGGTAACACCACTTAGACCTAAACCATTTTGCATATATATTCGTTCTTATAATTTAATTTAAATTTTTCTCCATTGGCAACGAAACAAAAAACCCAAAGAGTAAACTTTGCATCAGCTAAATTGATAACCGAATATCCAGATTTCCTTGATATTCAAATTAAATCTTTCCAGGATTTTTTTCAATTAGAAACCAAAACCGATGAAAGAAGTGACGAAGGCTTGTATAAAACCTTCATGGAAAACTTTCCTATTACCGATACAAGAAATAATTTTGTTTTAGAATTCCTGGATTACTTTGTAGATCCGCCAAGATATTCCATCCAAGAGTGTATAGAAAGAGGACTTACTTACAGTGTTCCTTTAAAGGCTCGTTTAAAATTATATTGTACAGATCCTGAACATGAAGATTTTGAAACAATCGTTCAAGATGTTTATTTAGGGGTAATTCCATATATGACGCATAGTGGTACCTTTGTTATCAATGGTGCTGAAAGGGTAGTAGTTTCTCAACTGCACCGTTCTCCTGGTGTTTTCTTTGGTCAGTCGTTTCACGCGAATGGTACAAAATTGTATTCAGCTAGGGTAATTCCTTTTAAAGGGTCCTGGATTGAATTTGCAACTGATATCAATCAGGTGATGTTCGCCTATATTGATAGAAAGAAAAAATTACCGGTAACAACTTTGTTCAGAGCCATTGGGTTTGAAAGGGACAAAGATATACTGGAGATCTTTGATCTCGCAGAAGAGGTTAAAGTATCAAAAAGCGGCCTGAAAAAAGTTCTTGGAAGAAAACTTGCAGCAAGGGTGCTTAAAACATGGTTCGAGGATTTTGTAGATGAGGATACCGGAGAGGTAGTTTCCATAGAACGTAATGAGATCGTACTTGACAGGGACACGATACTTGAAAAAGAGCATATAGATGAAATTATTGAATCTGGTGCGAAAACCATTCTATTACATAAATTAGACAATGAAGCAGGTGATTATGCCATTATTCATAACACTTTGCAAAAAGACCCGACAAATTCTGAAAAAGAAGCTGTTGAGCATATTTACCGTCAGTTGCGTAACGCTGAGCCGCCAGATTATGAAACGGCCAAAGGTATTATCAATAAATTATTCTTTTCTGAACAGCGATACAATCTTGGAGAAGTTGGACGTTACAGAATGAATAAGAAATTGGGGCTTGA
>JBFFLO010000179.1:0-5946 GCA_041554895.1 Lutimonas sp.
GTTTTCCGGATCTATAAAGAAGTCGGTGCTGCCTTCAACATCTATTTGTAATTCCCCTTTTGAAATTGTATGTTTTTTTGGCTGATTGAGCCATTTGTAGCCTTTTGTCGTTTCAGCTTCCATTTGGAGCAATTGATTGGCCTTATCACTGGAAGGCATCTCCTGGGCCATTATCCCATTTTGGACAAAGGAAAGAAGGAACATGTAAATTATTGCGATATAGATGTTGACCCGTTTCATAAGTTATGATTTAATGTAAACTGATGACTTTAGCAATTTTCCATTCCTCACCCTTATTCTTTCATAGGATAATGAATTTACTTGGATCTGAGGGGGCATCAGGCTCCTGATTGTCAAAGAATTTATGACACCTATTTCAAGGGCTCCATAGTCGTGAATTGGATACACCTCTACGCTTCCCTCGATCAAGGTTCTGGTCACCATTCCGCAAATGTTTTTTTCTGTAGCAGTCAAAATATCGAATTTTGACTGCTTAGCCCTGACTTGTCGTGAAAAAATTCAATTTTATCTGCGTAGATGTCATTTTGCTTTTCCATGTCACATGAATTTTAATCATGCTATCAGGCAATATTTAAACCCTAAAAAGCCCTATAGGGAGCATCCAAAAAGGCGTTAGCCTCTTCCTCAGCAAATCTTGCCTTTTCATTATCCCAATGCAGGGTTTTATTAGGAAAACGTCCTGCGATAACACCCAATAAAATGGTTTCAGTTAATCTCGATGCATATGAAAAAGGAGCAGTAGTCTCAGCATTACCCATACAGGCATCTACAAACTGATGGTAGTGCTTATTACTTTCCTTATTATAATCACTAGTTGGAGGTCCAACTTCTTCTTTGTCAACACTAGAGAGATCCAAATCAACATACTTTCCATCAACAATATGTTTGGGAAGTTGCATAAAATGGGGCAGGAGCAAGCGCCCTTTTTCCCCAATGAACATGGCACCCTGATCAGGTAGTTTGTCATTGTTTGGCAATTTTAGATCTTCATGAGATTCAGGAGCGCCAGGGCCATCATGCCAAATCCATGTCAATGTTTCTGCTGTATAATCTGTGCCTGGGAATTCGTAGGTAACGATATTTTTTTCTGGAAAACCAAATCCATTTGGAGGCCTACAGTTGTTTTTGATCGTCCTTGGCACATCTAGTTGTAAGGCATTATAAGGTGTATCAAAAATATGTACTCCCATGTCTCCTAAGGTTCCGCAACCATAGTCAAGTATTTTTCTGAAGTTACTAGGGTGGTAATAACCTTCTTTATAGTCCCTTTCCGGAGCAGTGCCCAACCAAAGGTTCCAGTCCAGATGATCCGGAACAGGATCAGATCCTTTTGGCTCAGGACCATCGTATCCCCAGTTTTTTGGCGACCACGCCCTAACTGTTTTGACTTTCCCGATAATACCGCTTTGAATAAGAATAGTGGCGAGCTTATAATCATAAAAGGAATGAACCTGAATACCCATTTGTGTCACAAGATTTTTATCAGCAGCCATTTTTCTCATGGCTCTTGCTTCCATTACATGATGGGTTAGCGGTTTTTGACAATAAACAGGCTTATCCATCTCCATAGCCATCATGGAGGCGGGTGCATGGGTATGATCTGGAGTAGAAACTATAACGGCATCGATGTCTTGCTCCATTTCATTTAACATGATTCTGTAATCTGCATAAACAGCAGCTTCAGGATACATTTTCTTGGCATTAGCAAGCATTTTAGAATCTACATCACAAAGTGCTACAACCTCAACTGCTGAATGGGCAGCTGTAGCTTTAAGGTCGGCAACCCCTTGAATTCCTAAACCGATATGAGCGGTTCTTAATTTTTTATTTGTTGATAAGGCCCAAAGGGGGGATGGTAAAAATGCTCCTAATGTTAGGGCTCCTGTGCTTTTAAGAAAGTCTCTTTTTTTCATCTGCTGTATTTTATAATTTTCTGATCTTGATGTTTCTAAACCAAATAGGACTCGAATGGTCCTGAAATCCTATATATCCTGTTTTGAAGGAGCCGTAAAGATCTGCATCTTTCCATTTTCCCGCATTTTTTTTTGCATGCCACTCTTCTGACCAGGGAACAAAAGAAACTACTTTCTTCCCATTGAGCCAATGCTCTACTTTTTCGGGAGTGAAAATGATCCTTGTCGAATTCCATTCTCCTACCGGATAAAGTATTTTTTGAGATTCATCCGCAGGATGCATGGCATAATCAGAGGCTGTTTTTTGCCAATCCTGAAGATCAGCTAGGTTTTCTTTGACTCCCATGCTTTCATTATAGGAAGTCAAGTCATGAATAGAAGCGTAATTTGCATCATCGATAAGCTGATATTCAGGAGATATGTCTGGTGGTCCGGCTCCCGGGATACCTTCTTTTAAGTGGTAAAAGATCCCACTGTTTCCTCCTTCAGGGATTTTCCATTCAACATATAATTCAAAATTATCAAATTCTTCCGCAGCATAAATGATGTCCTGGCCACCGGTATAGTCTTGTTCCATGCCGAGTTCAGTATCAAAGGTAAGCACGCTGTCTTTGGCCACCCAGCCCGGTGGCAATGCATCTCCATTATAGGCTCTCCAGCCATCTGTTGATGTTCCGTCAAAAAGATAGATCCATTCATCATTTTCTGTTGGAGCCGGCTCTTTTTGAACTACTTCCTTTTCATCATTTTTGGGTTCTTTTTTACAGGCAATAAAAACTGTGCAAAGCACCATAATCGTAAGCAGGTATTTCATAGTCTAATTTACTTTTGGTAAGATTTTTTTGATTCTATATGTAAATGTACAAATCAAATTGAAAAATATCATGCTTAGTTGGTTAGAATTAGGGTCTTAAAGGTTAGACTCCAGATTCTGGGGGTCGAATGGTAGGATTTAAAAGTCAAATGGCCCTGTGATGACTGATGAGTTTGGCCGCAATGTAAAGGAGATCTTCTCAATGCCAATATCTGTCATAAACACTTTATCTTTTTTGAATCCGAAGTTGAGATAAAAATTTACGGCCGGATGGTTATCATGGCCTGTTTCTACCGTGACCAGTTCAGATGTAAATTCATCAATGACAAATTGAAGCAAGCGATAACCGATCCCTTGCCTGAAATATTTCGGGTCTACGGTTAAACTCCTCACATGAACATGATCTTTATACAATTCAAGTTCCATGACTGCGGCTAGTTCATCTTGACTATAAAACCCAAAAAAAGAAGTTTGACTATCCTGAATCGATTGAACGGATCGTTTAAGTGGAGGGAAATCATCACATTTCAACAGGGCAGCCTCAATGGCATATGATTTTTGAAAGATCTCATAGATCATTTTGCTGATCTTCAATGAGCAGTGGTCTATTTTCCTAACCATGATCAGAATTTGAATGTGGGTAAACAAATGATTTGCTTTTGCCCCAATTTCTGAAAAAGCAAACATCCGTGTTTTATGCATGCACTGATTACTGAATTCAGAGCAGTTACAAATGTAAATTATTGTAGGTTAAATATCCTTAAAATAATTTTGATAAATACGGAACTATTGATGAATATGTTTGAAAAACACCCATAAAACCTTCTAATTAATGGGTTTGTTTATTCAAATAAACTTTAAAATCCAAGGTTTATATAAGCCAAAGTCATTGAAAGTTGTATTTTTGCGAAAAAATTAGAATATGAGTGCCAAAAAACGAATAACATTTGACGTATTGATTGAGATTCCAAAAGGGAGTAGAAATAAGTATGAATACGATTTTACGCTACATAAGATTCGATTTGACAGGATGTTGTTTTCTTCGATGATGTACCCCGGTGACTATGGCTTTATACCCGAAACGCTTGCACTAGACAAGGATCCTCTGGATGTTTTGGTATTAGGAGCCGAGCCTACTTATCCAATGGTAGTGATGGAAGTCAGGCCCATAGGAGTGTTTCATATGACGGATGAAAAGGGACCTGATGAAAAAATTATTTGTGTACCTGTAAACGATCCTATTTACAGCAAGAGAATGGATATAGTTGATCTTAACCCTCACAGGCTAAAGGAAATTGAGCATTTTTTCCAGGTATATAAGGATCTTGAAGAGAAAAAAGTTGATACCGGAGGTTGGGGAAATGCAGAGGAAGCCGTCAAAATTTACCACGAGTGTGTAAAGCGTTATGAAGAGAGCGAACACAAGAAAAAAAGAACCTTTACGATATAACGAAACAAGCAGAATTTAGCTGTTAAATACAAACCACCATTTATCTGAATGGTGGTTTTTTTTATCACGTAATATTGATTACTTTTAGCCCCTTAATAATCAAATCACTAAAAAAAAATAACACTGAAAATGGAATTAATCGTAAATTATTTGTGGTTGTTTGGCATACTTGCACTGGCATTTGTATTCATTAAAAATGCCTGGGTAGCTAAACAAGACGAGGGGAATGAAAAAATGTCAAAGATCGCAAAACACATCGCTGATGGGGCCATGTCGTTTTTAAAAGCAGAGTATAAAATCTTAGCGATTTTTGTAATAGCCGTAGCTATCTTACTTTATTTTAAAGGTTCAAATGAAGAAGGGTCCCACTGGATGGTTGCCATTTCTTTTATTGTAGGAGCAATTTGCTCTGCTCTGGCCGGCTTTATTGGTATGAAAGCTGCAACCAAAGCCAATGTTAGAACTACGCAGGCAGCCAGAACTTCTTTAGGAAAAGCACTTGAAGTAGCCTTTGCCGGAGGAGCTGTTATGGGCCTTGGAGTTGTTGGTTTAGGTGTTTTGGGACTTAGTGGATTGTTTATGATATATCAAGGCATGTGGCCTGGAGAAGATAATATCCCCATGGTATTGAACGTACTCTCCGGTTTTTCATTAGGAGCATCGTCAATCGCCCTTTTCGCAAGAGTTGGTGGCGGTATTTATACCAAAGCGGCTGATGTGGGAGCAGATTTGGTTGGAAAAGTTGAAGCCGGTATTCCGGAAGACCATCCATTGAACCCTGCCACCATTGCAGATAATGTTGGGGATAACGTAGGGGATGTTGCCGGTATGGGAGCCGATCTATTTGAGTCTTATGTGGGCTCGATCATAGGAACAATGGTATTGGGAGCTTTTATCTTTACCCCAGGTTTTGATGGGTTAGGAGCTGTTTACCTGCCATTGGTTTTAGCTGCAACAGGAATTGTAATGTCAATTATCGGAACTTTCTTTGTAAGGGTTAAAGACGGAGGCAGTCCTCATAAAGCGCTGAATTTGGGAGAATTCGGATCAGGATTTCTAATGATTGTGGCTTCTTACTTTATTATCAATGAAATGATCCCTGAAAGCGTTGAAGGCTTGCCATCGGGTTCTATGGGTGTTTTTTATGCTACTTTGGCAGGATTGATCGCAGGATTCTGCGTAGGGAAAATAACGGAATATTATACCGGAACCGGTGGAAAACCGGTGATGTCAATTGTAAAGCAATCGGAGACTGGTTCTGCTACAAATATCATTGCAGGTTTAGGTGTTGGTATGATGTCTACGGCAATTCCAATTTTGTTAATTGCAGCAGCTATTATCGTTTCTCACCATTTTGCAGGATTATATGGAATTGCGATTGCAGCTGTTGGAATGCTTGCTAATACAGGTATTCAATTGGCGGTGGATGCTTACGGTCCAATTTCTGATAATGCGGGAGGTATTGCCGAAATGGCCGAACTGCCTAAAGAAGTACGTGAACGTACAGATAAATTAGACGCTGTTGGTAACACAACTGCTGCCATTGGTAAAGGATTTGCTATTGCTTCAGCAGCGCTTACTGCTTTGGCTTTGTTCGCTGCATTCATGAAAACAGCAAATGTAACTGCGATTGACGTTTCTCAGCCTAAGATCATGGCAGGATTATTAGTGGGAGGGATGCTTCCATTTGTATTCTCAGCCCTTTCAATGAATGCTGTTGGTAGAGCTGCCATGGCAATGATCGAAGA
>JBFFLO010000180.1:0-5915 GCA_041554895.1 Lutimonas sp.
GATCTTATTTGATCGTGGAGATGGAGGGACTCGAACCCTCGTCCAAACAAGCAACTAAAATACTTTCTACATGCTTAGTTTTTATTTGGTTGTAGGCCTGAAGCCGACTAAAAACGACCTACTTCAAGCTTAGTTTCTTTAGTTTCAAAGGATCAGCGAAACAATGATCTTTCTAGGTTTACTTTTACGATGCCTCAAAACTGAACGCCGTTAACCAAGGCTTTCAAGAGACATTTAGCTTTCCCGTCTAACGGGACAAGGCTCATCCTACTATAATTCGGATTAAGCAGCTAAAGCGTAATTATCTTCGCCGTTTAAAAAAGTTGAAATCGATTTTTACGAGTGCTATTTCATGGCTCGGCATGCTTATACTTTAACTGATCTTGCTGTCAAAACCAGTCATCCCCATATTGTAAAGAACTTTAATAGCGCAAATGTATAAAATTCAAGATGATTACTTGTCCATTTGTGCAATTCAAAATACCTTAGCGCAAAGACTGTTCCAAATCTGCAATACAGGAAATTTTGTCAGCTTTTATTTAAAACAAACACTATGAAATTCGGTATCATCAAAGAACGTAAGAACCCACCAGACAAGCGAGTAGTCCTTACACCAGTGGCCTGTAAAGCATTAAAGGAAACTTTTAAAGACCTGGAGATCATCGTCGAGAAAAGCGAGCACAGGATTTTTACTGATCAGGAATATGTCAAAAATGGTATCGAAGTGACCCGTGATGTTTCTTCTGCAGATGTCTTGCTCGGGGTTAAAGAAGTACCTATTGATTCGCTTATTAATGATAAAAAATATTTTTTCTTTTCTCATACCATCAAAAAGCAGCCTTATAACCGGGAGCTGTTGAGGGCCGTTTTAGAGAAAAATATTGAACTTTATGATCACGAGGTGATCACAGATCAAAAAGAGGTCAGGTTAGTGGCTTTTGGGCGTTATGCCGGAATTGTTGGTGCCTACAACGCTATCAGAACTTTTGGCCTTAAAAATAGCAGTTTTGCTTTGCCTAAGGCCCAGGAACTTGCAGATCAGCAGGAGCTGATAAGGGAATTGAAAAAAACCAGCCTGCCCAATATAAAAATAGTGCTTACCGGAAAAGGCAGGGTGAGCAATGGGGCCAAGGAGATGCTGGATGGCATGGGCCTTAAGGAAGTGAATGTTGAAGACTATTTGAATAAGACCTTTCATGAACCTGTTTATTGCCAGATAGATGTGCTGGATTATAACAAAAGGATTGATGGAAAAATTCTTGATATGTATGACTTTTTTGATCATCCTGAAGCCTATAAAAGCGATTTTCTTCGCTTTGCCAAAGTGAGTGATGTGTATATAGCGGGTCATTTTTATGCGACAGGTGCTCCTTATATTTTTACCAGAAAAGACGCTAAATCAAGTGATTTTAAGATAAGGGTTGTGGCTGATATCAGCTGTGACATTGATGGTCCGGTTGCCTCTACACTTAGGGCTTCTACCATTGCAGATCCGATTTATGGTTATGACAGGGAACTGGAAAAGGAAGTTGATTTTATGGATCCTGAGGCCATTGCGGTTATGGCCGTTGACAACCTGCCCAATGAATTGCCCAGGGATGCTTCTCAGGGTTTTAGTGAAAACTTTGTTGCCTATGTGATCCCGGCTTTTTTTAACGGGGATAAAGATGGTATTTTACAGCGGGCAAGGATGACACAGGATGGGAAACTAACCCCTCGATATCAATATTTAGAAGGCTATGTAAAGGGATTGGAGTAGGGCATATGCGAATGCATGAATGCGTGAGTGTTTGAAATCGCAGAATCAGCGTAGCTCATGCTTTAAGCTTCTATCGGTACTTTTGTTTTTCTCAAAAGGATAAGGCCGAAAACAATGGGAAAAACACCAAAACCAAGGCTTAGTAATAACCAATTTTTTGAGGGAAGAAAAAAGGAAATGATCCCAAGCAAAATAAGGGAAGATCCAAAATAGACCAACCTGCTGGTTACAAACCTGTTGAGGTTAAGCAGGATCAGTCCAAATATGATGATCGAGACAGGCACTACAAGAATACTCATATTTTGTTGAAGCATCAGAAATATAATGGCCCAGCCCAGCAAGCCTGGAATTAATAAGTGAAATCTTTTTTTAAAACTTACAGGATTGATTTTCCGTTTAACGACGATAGAAATTGTAATCAGTATAAGGATAAAGGTGAAAAGGGCAATGAAAAAAATGACTATTTCAAACAGGTTTAAGGGTAACAGATTGACTCCTTCTTCACCGAAGTAATAATTGAAGAAAAGCTTTTTTGAAAAAAAAACCGCCATCAGTGCGTAAAGACCTGATAGAATAAAGATTTTCGAGCGATAGTTCATAAAGGTTTTTTTCCTGTTAAAAATTAAGAAATTAATTTCAATATATCTACGAATAATTTCCTGTTTGGGTCAAATGTTTTGGAATCGACCATCTGACAGGCTTTTCAAAAAATTAAAAATGTTAACCATGATTTGTTAATAATTTATAAAAATGCTTTTATAATAACCTGTCTTTTGTGCTAATTTTAGGTCTCGTTTCAAACTCAAATTACATTTATAATCATGGTGGAAGAAAAAGTTACAAAAAAGAATTATACCTATGAAGAAGTCCTAAAGAGTTCATTATCATACTTTAATGGTGATGAGCTTGCAGCTACAACCTGGATAAACAAGTATGCCTTAAAAAAGAGCGACGGAACTTATAACGAGCTTACACCTGATGATATGCATCATCGTATGGCGAAAGAGTTTGGCCGTATAGAAGCAAAATACAATAAGATCGAAACCCCGGTTGAAGGACTTTCAGTTTACGGCCGAAAAAGAAAAAAATCAACTGAAAAATTCATTTATAATTTATTTAAAGATTTCAAATATGTGATCCCACAAGGAAGTGTGATGTTTGGTTTAGGAAATCATGAGATCATTGCTTCTTTGTCAAATTGCGTGGTGATTCCGCCTGTATATGATTCATATGGAGGAATTTTCTATACTGACCAGCAAATGGCACAACTTTTTAAAAGAAGGTGTGGGGTAGGAGTTGACCTGTCAGAGTTAAGGCCCAAAGACGCTAAGGTGTCCAATGCTGCCGGAACCACCACAGGGGCAGTTTCATTTATGAACCGATTCTCTGCAACTACCAGAGAAGTGGCACAAAATGGAAGAAGAGGGGCTTTGATGCTGACCATGGATATCGCTCATCCTGACATTGAAGAATTTATTACCATCAAGCAAGACCTCACAAAGGTAACAGGGGCAAATATTTCAGTAAGGCTGTCAGATGAATTTATGAGGGCAGTCGAAAACAAAGATACCTTTACCCTGAGATGGCCCATAGAATCAAAAGACCCAAAGTATACCAGGGAAATAGACGCCCAGCAATTGTGGAAGACCATCATAAAAAGTGCGCACAATACTGCCGAACCTGGACTTATTTTTTGGGACAGACAACATTATTATTCTACCTCATCGCTATATCCCGGCTTTAAAAATTCTTCTACGAATCCATGTTCCGAGATTGCTATGCAGGGAGGAGACAGTTGCAGATTGATCGCTGTTAACCTGTTCAGTTTTGTTGAGCATCCGTTTACAGAAAAGGCCAAATTTGATCATGATAAATTTTATCAGGTGGTTTATGAAAGCCAAAGACTTATGGATGATCTCGTTGATCTTGAATTGGAGGCAGTAGATAAGATACTCGATAAAATAGAGGGAGATCCCGAACCTGATAAGATCAAGCAAAATGAGATAGAAACCTGGAAACTATTAAAAGAAACCGGTAAAAAGGGACGTAGAACAGGACTTGGTTTTACCGCTTTAGCGGATGCTGTAGCTGCTCTTGGCCTAAAGTTCGATTCTTCTGAAGCTATACAAGCCGTGGATGGCATCATGAAAAGCAAAATGACGGCAGAATTCGACAGCAGCATTGACATGGCCATCGAAAGAGGCCAGTTTGAGGTCTTCAATCGAAACATAGAAGATACGTCTGAATTTGTGCAGATGTTACGCAGTGAGTTTCCTGATCTGTACACCCGCATGATGGATCATGGACGCAGAAATATTTCTATCAGCACAGTGGCTCCTACAGGATCACTGAGCATGCTTGCCCAGGTCTCTTCCGGTATAGAACCGGTATTTATGACTTCCTACAAAAGGAGAAGGAAGATCAATCCGGATGATAAGAATGCGCGCGTTGATTTCGTTGATGATCTTGGAGATGCCTTTGAAGAATTTATCGTATACCATAAGAAAGTAGAGGAATGGATGGCCATAACCGGAGAAACGGATGTAAGCAAGAGTCCTTATGCAGGGGCAACAGCTTCTGAAATTAACTGGGAGAAACGGGTTGAATTACAGGCCTTGGTGCAAAAATATACAACTCATTCGATCAGCTCAACGATTAATTTGCCGACTGATGTTCCTGAAGACCTGGTAGGAAATATTTATATGGAATCCTGGAAGCAAGGCCTGAAAGGCATCACGGTTTACAGAGACGGATCAAGAAGCGGGATTTTGATAGCAGATGATAAAAAGGAAAAAGAAGATGAAGGTTATGAAACGAAGACGCAGTTCCCAAAAAGGCCTAAAAAAATAGTAGCTGATATTGTAAGGTTTCACAATGAATCAGAAAAATGGCTGGCAGTAGTTGGTCTTATTGATGAAAGACCCTATGAGATCTTTACAGGTAAGATGAACGATGCTTTTAATTTGCCACAGTGGCTTGAAAAAGGGTGGGTCATCAAAAACAGGGACGAGAATGGCGATGCGAGATATGATTTTCAATACATGGACCGCGAAGGCTATAAGATCACTATTGAAGGACTTTCAAGGTCTTTTGATAAGGAGTTCTGGAATTATGCAAAACTTATTTCAGGTATCCTGCGCCACAAAATGCCAATGCCTTACGTGGTCGATCTGATCCAGAACCTGAACATGTACGATGACCATATCAATACCTGGAAAAACGGTGTTGCCAGAGCTTTAAAACGTTATGTGCAGGATGGAACTGCAGCTGTTGACAAAAAGTGCCAGGAGTGCGGCGATCCGGAAGGAGTTATTTATTCGGAAGGCTGTTTGAAATGCGTGAGTTGCGGTCATTCCAAATGCGGATGATCACAAGGCCTGATAATTAATGGGTAGGGATTTAAAGAAAATAGTTTAGTTACCTGTAACTAGGCTATTTTCTCCTTACACATTATTCAAAAGTCAGGTTTAGAAAAATTCCACGGGTTCCGAGAAAATCGATTGGGCCTGTCCAGGGGCTTGAATACGGAAGTTCACCAGGATTTGGATTGGGAATATTTTGATCATTGATAAGTTCATTATTCATGGCAAAAATACCTCGGATAGAAGGTGTGAATTTAAAGAAATACATATAAAAGTCTACGCCAAACCCTACTTCATACATAAAATTGTTCTTGGTCATTCTAAATTCACCCTCAAAGTTATCCTTACCATTCTTTTCATTACTTGAAAAATTATAATCGTAAGAAACACCTCCTATGATATAAGGCCTGATATTATTGAGCCGGTTGGTACTTAATTTAAGCAATAAGGGTAAATGTAAATAAGTCCCCGAAACTTCTCTTACAGGATCTGTATAACTACCGTAAATAGGAGTTCCATTAGGTGCCGCATCTAGATTAGGGTCTATAAAGGTAATGGTCTTTGCATTTGACATCAGTCCCGGCTCAAATCGCAAATTGATATTGTTATGAATTCGGTAATCAACCACAAACCCAATGTTAAAGCCCAGAGACGCATCAACAGAAACAAACATATCTTGTTCTGGAGTTGGGCTTACCGGAGAATTGGGATCAAGTCCGCTCTGATCAAAGTAGCTGATTTTAAAGCTATTGTTATTGATCCCTAAATAATAACCAAAATGAATGGTCCTTTTA
>JBFFLO010000181.1:0-5906 GCA_041554895.1 Lutimonas sp.
AATATTTTCACAATATTGGGCTTTATTTTTTGATGCTGGGGCAGGTTTTTAAAAGACCTCAGAAAAGATCAGTATTTAGAGAAAGCCTGTTTAAAGAGGTCGAAGAGCTAGGCTTGAAGTCTTTGGGTATTGTCGCCTTTATTTCCTTCTTTGTCGGAGGAGTGGTTGCCATTCAAACGGCACTGAACGTTGATAGTCCATGGATCCCCAAATACCTGATTGGCTTTGCCACTAAAAGATCCATTATCCTGGAGTTTGCCCCAACGTTCATGTCAATTATTCTCGCAGGAAAAGTTGGCTCATATATCACTTCAAGCATAGGAACGATGAGGGTAACAGAGCAAATCGATGCGCTCGAGGTAATGGGAGTCAATGCTTTGAACTTTCTGGTGCTCCCAAAAGTTATTTCCGCAGTGTTCTTTTATCCTTTTATTGTATTATTGGCGATGTTTTTGGGTATTTTCGGAGGATGGGTTTCTGGTTTTTTAACCGGCCTGTTTACATCAGACAGTTATATTGAAGGGATCCGTTTGGATTTTCAACCCTACTTGATCAGGTATGCTCTAATCAAAACCATGGTTTTTGCTTTTGTGATTTCAACGATTCCTTCGTTCTATGGCTTCTATGTCAAAGGAGGTTCTCTGGAAGTTGGAAAAGCAAGCACACAAGCTGTTGTTTGGACCAGTATCGTGATCATATTGCTCAATTATTTCCTGACTCAAATGCTTTTAGGATAAATGATAGAAGTTACAGACATACATAAATCTTTTGGCGACCACCACATTTTAAAAGGTGTCTCAGCTACTTTTCACAAAGGTCAAACCAGTATGATCATTGGAACCAGCGGGTCAGGTAAAACAGTTTTTCTTAAATGCCTGCTTGGTCTCTTTTCTCCTGAAAAAGGCGATATCTGCTACGACAACCGGCATTACAGCAGCATGACATTATCAGAAAAAAGGGATCTTCGAAAAGAAATAGGCATGGTCTTTCAGGGAGGTGCACTATTTGATTCAGAAACCATAGAGAACAATATCAAGTTTCCTCTTAAGATGTTTACTGATCAGTCGGAGGAAGAAATGAAAGACAGGGTCAACTTTGTGCTAAATCGTGTTCACCTTGAAAATGTAAATGATAAATTCCCTGCAGAACTGTCGGGAGGTATGCAAAAGAGGGTTGCTATTGCCAGAGCGATAGTGATGAATCCCAAATATTTATTCTGTGACGAACCCAATTCAGGGCTGGATCCTAAAACAGCTATCGTTATTGACAACCTTATCCAGGAAATTACTGATGAGTACCAAATGATCACCATCATCAATTCTCACGACATGAATTCAGTTATGGAAATAGGAGAAAAAATCATTTTCCTTAAACAAGGATTAAAAGAATGGGAAGGCTCAAACAAAAATATTTTTAAAACTGATAATGAGGCTGTTACAGATTTTGTTTATTCCTCAAGCCTGTACAAAAAGGTGAGGGAGGTTTACATTAAAGAAGGATAAGTTTCTTATTCAGCAGCAGTGGTTTTAAATTTCACAGTGTCTGTTGATAAGGATCAAAAGATGTTGAAAAACAGTAGCTATTTCTCCCTGATTTCTAAATTTTTAATGCCTAACCGGGTCTGCAGCCATTGCTTCAGTTGCTCTTCCTGTTGCTTTTTCTGACGATTGGATACTTTATTTTTCCATTTCACAGATATCACATTCAGGGTATCCATCTTTTCAAAATTGGAAATATACTCTCTGGAGTATCCAATTTCTTGTAAATCAGTATAATTGATATGAATTTCATTAATGATCCTGTCAAAATGCACCTCATTGGCATAATATCGCCTCAGGTCTTTCTCCAGTTCGCTGATCCTGAAATCCTTTTCCTTGATGGTTTCATCCCGGGAACTCAACATTTGATATGAATTGATATACAGTTCTTTGATCTTATCTATATCTTCACGAATTCCTGAATCGTCCTGGCTTTTCAAAATGGTCAATTTTGTGTTTTCCAATCCCAATTCCTTGATCTGCTCTTCCCACCTGTCTTTATCACTTGCAGAATAGTCACTTCCAAAAACATACAACTTGATTTCTTTTCCCTGGAAATCAACACTTTGCTTGCTATCCCCAATGATATTCACCCCCTCTTGCTTTAAATTTTCAATGAATTTTTCAGCTTTGATGGTATAGTCGTTCAATACATATAATTGATAAAAAAGATAAATACTAAAGGCAAGTATAACAAAAGCGATCAAAGAAGCAATTTGAGAAATTCTTTTTCTTTTCGCCTGATTGATATACTTAAGCATGGGGAACTTTAAATATTTTGTAATGACAAAAGCGGCAAGAGCTATATAAATACAGTTGATGGCAAAAAGAAACATGGCCCCTCCAAAATAGTTAAATTGCCCGGTTGCCAAACCGAATCCGGCTGTGCACAAGGGAGGCATCAAGGCAGTGGCAATAGCGACACCTGCAACTGTATTGAACTGAGGCTTGTTTCGGCTGATGGCAATGATCAGTGCCAAACCACCAGAAATAGCGATCAATACATCCCTTACATCAGGCTTGGTACGCGCCAGGATCTCAGGGGTAGCTTCTTTAAAGATAGGTATGCTAAAAAATATAAACGAAGTCAAAAGGCTCAAAAACACCATGGCCCCAAAGTTGATCACCGAAGCTTTCAATGTATCCACGTCATTCACCCCAATCGAGAATCCAATTCCCAGGATCGGCCCCATAAGTGGGGATATCAACATGGCTCCAATGACAACCGCTGTTGAACTCACGTTCAATCCGATGGAGGCAATCAAAATCGAAAAAACCAGAATCCAAGCCGTTTGTCCCTTTATCGAGACACCTTCCCTGATTGTTTTTGCTGTGGCCTCCTTATCTGTGTCCCGACGAATACTTAAAAGTTGGGGGATATATTCCTTTAAACTTTGAAAAAAGCCCTTAAATTCCTTCTGGACCTCTTCTTTTTGTTCTTGAAATTTCGTATCCTCTTCTAGCTGATCTTTCTTATTGTCTTCCATTAAGGCTTAAATTGTTGATATCTAAAGTAAATGTAGCAAAAATTAGCCTTTTCCAAATCTCTTCTCGGCTTCTTTTGAGATCTCTTTAATGTTCTGCTCCTCAGCTTTAGGGTAAATCATGATGGTGTCGGCAGTTTCTACAATGATGTAATCACTGATTCCTGCCAGTACAATTTTCTTTGGCCCGTTTGTACTGACCATGTTCCGTTTTGAATCCAGAAAATACCCACTGGCATTAACTATGGCATTTTCGCTTTCATCCTTTTCTAGCTTATCATATAGCGAACCCCAGGTTCCTAAATCGTTCCAACCAAAGTCAGTGCCCATAACGTAGACGTTCCGGGCTTTTTCCATAATGCCATAATCAATAGATATATTCTCCGCCTGAGGATAGTGATCTGTAATAAAGGCAGCTTCTTTGTCAGAATTCCAAAAAGCACTGCCTCTTTCAAATAAGTCACACATCTCGGGAAGGCTCCTTTTAAAAGAATCAAGAATACTTTTGACGCTCCAAATAAATATTCCCGCATTCCACAGGTAATCTCCCTGAGCTATAAAATCCTCAGCTGTTTTCAAATCTGGTTTTTCGGTAAAATTCTTTACTTTCTTCACTTCTGATGTACTATCTTCAAACTGGATATAACCATATCCAGTATTCGGCCCTGTGGGTTTTATGCCAAGGGTCATCAAAATGTCATTTTTCTGACATGCTTCGAATGCAGATTTTACATTTCGCACAAATTCTGCTTCGTCTTCTATATAGTGGTCGGATGGAGCAACAATCATAACTGCCTCGCTATTCTGATCTGCGATCTTAAGGGCTGAATACAAAATACAGGGAGATGTGTTTCTCATTGCGGGCTCTAACAATAGCTGATTTTCAGTCACTTCAGGCAAATGTTCCATCACCAAGCCTTTGTACCTCTGGTTTGTTGCTATCAGTATTTGATCATGAGGGATCAAGTTAGACAATCTGTTAAAGGTCTGTTGGATAAGTGACTGTCCTGTTCCCAGCATATCATGAAATTGTTTGGGATTGTCAGGTGTGCTTACCGGCCAAAATCGGGAACCAACTCCTCCGGCCATGATCACTGCGTAATAATTCTTGTTCATCATGTTATTTTATAAGCTCCACCTCTGCATGCGGGTGGAATATGTATTTTCTGTGAGTGAGTATTTCAACACATTCGTATCGGGTACGTCTCTTTTTCCCCTTGATAAAAGTCTTGTTCTGATATTGAAATCGGCTCTTATCCGGAATTTCAAAAATAAGCGTTTTATCTGTGAAACGATCATGATTTCTAAAAGCTAATGACAAGTTCATATCTCCGTCACTACTGGCCCTGGGATTCATGAGATACCTCGCCACAAGCTTCAGCAACTCCTGGGGAAAAATATTGGGACCAAGAAAAGGCAACATGAGCAACTTAAAATTACTTTTCCATTCGACTCCATGGGGCCTTGTCCTCTTATATTCCTGAAAAGTGACCAAATGAGCATATTCATGAACAAGCGTCAGTAAAAACCGATAGGGATTAAGGTCGTTATTGATCGTAATCTGGACCTTTCCATCGCTGAACCTTTTAAAATCACCGTGTTTGCTGCTTCTTTTATTGACAATTTTGAGATGACAGGGATAACGCTCTATGAGCTCTACCACCTTATCCATAGCTCCCTCGGGAAGGTATTTTTGGAGGATGTCTTTTTTTGTTTCCAATCAATCATTGCTTTTTGGCGGCAAAACTCCCGTTAGGGAGTCGAACTGCTGACCTGCAGTACCTTTCCATTAAATACTTTATTTCCTTTTAGCGCAAATTCCGAAATGTAACTTGCCATTTCTGCAGCGGTTACCGGAGCTTTATAATCGGGGAACGCTTCTTTCAGCATTTCAGTCTGCACCGCTCCCAGGGCAAGGGCATTAAATGAAACCCCACGTTCTTTATATTCTTCTGCCAGCAGCTCTGTTAAGGTTATGACAGCTCCTTTTGAGGAGCTATAAGCAGCAAGGCCGGGAAATTTCATGCTTCCCTGAATGCCTCCCATGCTACTAATGGTGACGACATGGCTTCCATCAATAAAAAATGGATCCAGCCTTCTGGTAAGCTCCGCGACAGCAAAAACATTCACCTTATAGATCCTTTGAAAATCCTCTATTGTTGTTTCCTTAAAAGGCCTATGAAGTAAGGCTCCTGCATTATGGATCAAAATATCCACTGCCCCCCAATTCTCGTTTACAAATCCTACTGCCTTGTCAATACCGGTATCTGTAGTTATATCAGTCTGCACAACATTCAATTGCTTATATCCTGTTCCCAGTTTTTGAAGGCCGCTTGTGTTTCTGCTTAAGGCAAGGACTTGATGACCATTCTCTAAAAACTGTTTGACCAGTTCAAATCCTATTCCCCTGCTGGCACCAGTTACCAGAATTCTCTTTGAGCTCATTTAATATAGGTTTAGCTTTTGCTATTTATAGGTGAAATAAAACTCAAAAATATGAAATTTTTAAGCACCTTCATTTTATTAGCGCCTTCTTCTTTGTTCCGGGAAAAACAACTTTCCCTGATCTCAGCAAACTTGTAGGTTTAAATAAAAGGGAGATCTTTAAGAATGACAGCCGCAACAGTAGCTTATTCTTCAAAAATAATGTGCTGGTAAGCACCCATATCAGGTGATGCAACGCGATTAACCCCAAGAAGGTCAAAAGGAATTTGCCGGGCAGCTGACGGATCTGCATTTGCCTTGGCATCAGACCCATCACCAATTAAGAATTCATTTTGATTGACATCCTTAAAATCTGGCTGTCCGTTAAAAATATTAGCCTCATAGTTCTCCATGTTGTCAAAATCGTATAATGGATCATCGCTTATATTGCCTCCCTGAT
>JBFFLO010000182.1:0-5896 GCA_041554895.1 Lutimonas sp.
CACTGTCAGGATTAAATGATTCTGGTAATTGAATGTATATTTCTCTTGATTCCTGAAGGACATTTGAATAAAGACTATCTATTTTTCCTATGTGAACTTTAAAGTTCGTTTGGGACCAGGAATACTGATATATACCCAATATCATCAGAATCAAAATAACGGGAGGTAATTTTCTACGCATAAATTATAGGTTAAAATGAATCATAAAACTAGCAAGTAGCAAATATCATTCCTAAAAACAAGAATTTTAAATCAAATTTGTCACTAATTCCAATAAGGGCCGAATTGTTAAACAATCGAAATCCTCACTTTTTTCTTTTTTAACCTGCTGTTGTTAAGCCGGGCAACAAGATCCTGAGCCAGGTCTTTGGGTACCGCCACAAAAACACAATCCTGTTTAAGTTCGATAACGCCAAGCTGATCCTTGGTAAGATTTCCTTGCTTAAAAAACAATCCGGCTACATCTCCTTTTGAGATCTTGTCCTTTCTACCGCCTGAGATAAAAAGGGTTTGCCAGAACTGTGCTTTTCGCTTCCCGGCGCTGTCAATGGTTTCAATAGCCACGTCTTTAATAAAATCGGGCTGGTATTCCTTCTCCCAACTCAGGATATAAGCTGTACCTTTTGCATTGACCCTTGCAGTACGGCCGTTTCTGTGGGTAAATTCCTGGGGCGTTCTTGGCAACTCATAATGTATGATATACTTCAATTCCGGAATATCTATACCTCTTGCCGCCAAATCTGTAGCTATGATCACCTGATAGGTGCCGTTTCTGAATTTGATCAAGGTTCGCTCGCGGTCCTTTTGTTCCATTCCCCCGCTAAAACATCCGTGACTTATATTGTTTTTATGCAAAAACTCACTGACTTCCTGAACACTCTCCCGAAGGTTACAAAAAACGATCCCCGGCTGATTACCCAGATAATTTAAAAGAGACAAGAGGCTGTTCAGCTTATTTTTGGAAGGTGAAATAATCGTTTTTAAGATAAGCTTTGTTGGAGCATCCTTAAGATAACTAATTACCTTAGGTTTATGTAAACCAACGAACTCAGGTATTTCTACCCCTTGTGTTGCAGAAGTTAAAATCCGCTTTTTTAAATTAGGGATTTTCTTGACAATTGCTTTCATCTCTGATTCGAATCCTGTTTCCAGTGATTTATCAAACTCATCCAAGACAAGGGTATGTATATGCTCTCTGGAGAAACGATCACTTCTGAAATGATCGTCTATTCTTCCGGGTGTTCCCACCAAAATGGCTGGAGTATGTTTCAATTCTATTTTATCCTTAGAAATGGGCCTGCCCCCATATACGGCATTGACCTTATATCCGGAACCCATATTCCTGATCACCTGTTCTATTTGGATAGCCAACTCCCTGGAAGGCACAAGGATAAGGGCTTGGATCTCTTTACAAGTGACGTCCAAATTGTTGATGATGGGCAACAAGAATGCAAGGGTTTTACCCGTTCCTGTCGGCGATAGTAAAATCGTGTTCTTTACCCGCTCAATAGTTGGAATGGCCTCTTCCTGCATAGGGTTCAGTTGATGTATCTGCAACTTTCTTAAAATGGCCTCCTGTTCTCTAATAGTATCTGACATTGTTCTTGTTTATCGGGTATTTTTCTTTTTTGCCTTTTTGGCCGGAGCTTGTGTGGTCTTGCTTTGGGCCAAATAATGAGCCAAAGCTTTCTCTACCAATTCATCTTTTGTTAAATGATGGAAAATTGTGTGTACTTGTTGCTTCACATCAGAAGAAAACTTATGATTAGGCTTGGTCTTGAATATTTTCTTTGCCCAAAGCAGCGCATTATTCTCTTCAAGGCTTTTGGCATCTGCTTTCGCCATTCGCTTAAAAGTAATCCCTAATTCCTTTTCAAAATCTGCTATTTCAAACAATTCTTCCTGCTGTATGACAGTAAGAGACAAGCCCTTGGCCCCTGCCCTTGCGGTCCGGCCACTTCTATGCACATAGGTTTCATAAACATCGGGTAAATGATAATTGACCACATATGAAATTTCCTTTACATCAATTCCTCTCGCAGCAAGATCAGTAGCCACCAGAATATCTATATGGCCCTCCCTGAATTGGCCCATGATCCGGTCTCTTATCCCTTGGGACAGGCTTCCGTGTAAGGCTCCTGATGAAAATTTATGGATTGCCAGATTCTTTGCCAGTTTATTCACAGCCGCTTTGGTCTTGCAGAATATAATACCCCTTTGCCCTAACTTTGAATTCAGGAAATGCATCAATACCTCCAGTTTTTCAATAGGCTCAACCACCACAAATTGATGATCTATACCCTGATGCCCAACGGTTTCCATATCAGCCTCTATTTGAATGACATGTTTGGACATGTAATTTTGGATCAACTGTTTAATGGTGCCGGGCATGGTGGCAGTGAACAAAAACGTTCTTATGTTTTTTGGCAGCTCGGCTTTTACAAGGTCCAAGCCATCTTTTAGGGCACTTAGCATTTCATCGGCTTCATCCAATACCAGATATCTGGTTTGCGAAATATCTATCGCCTTTCTTTGGATCAGATCAATTAACCTGCCGGGAGTAGCTACAATGATCTGGGTGCTCTGGGTGAGTTGTTCTATTTGCGGTTTGATGGGGACTCCTCCACAAACAGAAGCAATTGAAATCTCAGGCATGTGCCTGGCAAAAGAAATCAAATTATTATAGATCTGTTGTCCCAGTTCTCTGGTGGGCGCTAAAACCACCCCTTGAATATAAGGCTTATCCTTATCGATGAGCTGCAGCAATGGCAAACCGAAGGCTGCCGTTTTACCTGTTCCTGTTTTAGCCAATCCAACCAAATCATTTTTTTCCTTTAAAAATAAAGGAATGGTTTTTTGTTGAATATCGGTTGGTATTGAAATATTAGCATCAGCCAAGCTCCTTATTAGTGGCTCAATGATTCCCAAGTGGGAAAATTGTTTTGACATAAAATTATTTTCTGCAAAGATAGGTACCATAAGGTATAAATTAACAAAGCACTGATAAAGATTTCTTAAGAGGCCTGATTGTTGTGCTTATATGGTCTTCTCAAGGTTTATTAAAATTCAGGTTTGACCAAATTATTGTGCTCAAAAAAAAGGCTCCTTAAAAAGGAGCCTCTGGTTTAACTTATTATCTGAATCTGCGTTTGACATTCCAATTAACTGCCTTCGCATTGCTAAAGTACAGTGTCTGAACACCTTCTTTAGAACTTATCATTTTCTTTGATACATTTATATTCATAGTCAAATTTATTTGAGGGCGCAAAAATAATACTATTTTTAATATATTCAACATTTATTTTAATTTTTTATTAAAACCGATATAAACATGATTTTTTCATCATATTTAATTATAACTGGATAACTAAAAACTATTAAAATAGGGGTATTACAAACCAATTGCCTTATTCTAAAATTTCAATACGCTTCTAATCAATCAAGTAATTAACAAAGAAAAAAGTAACTTATCCAAGTTTTATTCACCAAGAAGATGTCTAACAACTTAAATCACCTGTTCATTATTTTACTTTTTTTGACCGAAAGATCAGTTAAAAAAAAGCAGCTAATAAGGTCATATATAAGCTT
This sequence comes from Lutimonas sp., assembly GCA_041554895.1. Taxonomy (GTDB): domain Bacteria; phylum Bacteroidota; class Bacteroidia; order Flavobacteriales; family Flavobacteriaceae; genus Lutimonas. The sequence goes on from JBFFLO010000182.1 coordinate 3,589, forward strand.
GTACTGAAGAATGATCAGGCGAAAAATCACTCTGCTAATTCATACCATTCAATATTTTGAAGGTTCTCTCGCCTGCCCTTGCCATATACAGGGTAGTTTTTAACCAGATAATCGACAATCACCTCTTGATTATCACCCAGGTCCCATAGGTTTTGGGTTTCTTGCATCCACCTTATCGTGGCATTCCACCGCTCTTTGTTCATTCTGTTTTGTATAATCAACTGAGCCGAATGACAAGCGGTACAATGAGCAACCACGATCATCAAACCCTCACCTTCTTTTAATCCGGTACGTACATGGATCCCATTTTCAATTTCATTACCCGAGGCTGTATGATCAGCGGTTACCATTTCGGGTTCCTGAACAGACTGAAAATAAAGGAAATAACCTATAATAAAAACCAATCCCACGGCTAAAATAAAACCAAACAACTTCCGTTTCTTCGGGTTGGATCTGCCGTAATTTTTATCCCTGCTTTCCATAAACCTCTTAAACTACTTTAACTGCTATTCGATGACAGGCATTATTTAAATAACCTTTTGGGTTCCAGCCCGGAACCAACATGGGCTGAGCTATACCGTTCGCATCTGTCGCTTTTGCCCAAATTTCATAATAACCAATTTCCGGAAAGCTGATTTGCGCCTTGAAATGCTGCCACGCCAGCCTGTTTACCGGCTTTTCAAGAGTGCACAGCTGCCAGGTAGCTCCAAAATCTATAGAGTATTCTACTTTACTTATCTCTAATTCTCCAGCCCAGGCATGCCCCCTGATATCCAGTTTTTTAGTTTTATTAAATACCGCACCCGATTTAGGAAAGGTAATCAGAGATTTCACAGGCATTGACTCAATAATTTGCATGTCCTGCTCAGGAACCTCCTGGCCGGGAGATACCGGATATTTGGGGACCCTGTATGATGTACCCTTCATTTTGGTGCCATCATGCTCAATGTTCCTCACGCTAATCCTGTTGATCCATTTTCCTGAAGCCGAGGCGGGCCAACCCCCTGCGATCAGCCTCAAAGGGTGCCCATGAGCCAAGGGTATGGGCTCGTCATTCATCATATAAGCGATCAAAGTTTCATCTTGCCTGGCTTTATGAAGCGGAACTCCTCTCGAAATAGGTTCTTTGTTTATATCTCCGCTTAAATGTATATCTGTGGCATGGTAAGCTACGTAAACAGCGTCATCTTTTATCCCGGTATCTTCCAAGAGATCTTTTAACCTTACTCCGGTCCATCTGGCACAATGAACGGCTCCGATGGTCCATTGATTTCCTTTTGCCGGAGGATCAAACTCGCTCCTGCCATTACCACCACATTCCAAGGTTACCTGATAAGTATGGGCCTTAAATTTTGATTTAAGATCGGCCAAAGAATAAGATTTTACCCCTTTTACGGATTCCCCGTCTATGGTCAACACCCATTGGTCCGTATTGATTTCTTTAGGGATAAGGCCGTTATTCCTGATAAACATTTTATCGTTTGGTGTTACCCTGTCATCTAACAAATGTGCCTGAGCTTCAATATTATATGGCCTGTTATTTAAAACGATCATCGAACTATCAAGACCAAACATCTTAAAAGGATCAGGGTCCTGAAAAGCAAGAAGTTTATAGCCCTCAGGTATATTCGATGCAAAAACAATATGAGCACCCGCTATTGATGCCAAGGTACTCATACCGGTTTTTTTTAAAAATGATCTTCTTTTCATATCAATACATTTTACAATAAGGCAGAACTATCATTTTCTTGCCCCTGTTCGTTTTTTAGTTCCATTTAAGATTCTTCCGCTCATTCCAGTACACATCTGAATTCACGGTATGTTGTTTCAAAGATATCAATTCTTTGTTGTCAAGCTTAAAATTTAAAGCCTTCATGTTTTCTGATAATTGTTTGGTATTTGCAGCTCCGCTGAGAACAACCCCAGGTTGAAGGTGGTCCATGATGAACCTTAAAGCTATGGCATCAACCGAAACCTGGTATTTTTCTGATAAACTTTGCAGTTCTGCGTACAAACTTTTATAATGCCTGTAAGCATCATTCTTAAAAATTCTTCCGTTTGCCAAAGCTTCCTTTACGATAATCAATTTACCTTCTTTGATCAAGCTTTGCAAAACACTGTGAGAATTGGTTTCTAACAGGTTATAGGTAACCTGAAAACTTTCAAACAGCGGTTCATTCTCGATTTTTATCTGAGCAGCGTATTCAACGATTTCACTTTGGCGCTCGCCACTGGCCGAAATGCCCATTTTTAAACCGGTTCTATTCTTGATCTCATATAATTTATCCAACACCTCATGATGATCAAG
>JBFFLO010000183.1:0-5840 GCA_041554895.1 Lutimonas sp.
GAATCTGGGATGTAAATTCCGGATGCTGTTTTGGTTTCTGCCGCTAATGGCTCAACAAGAACTCTATCTGCTAGAGGCTTAATTGTTAATTTACTCATTATATATAATTTTAGGTTATTAATGTTTTCTTCAAGTATGCAATTATATTGCCATTGTGTAAAAACTGACAAATAGGAAAAAAAAATGCCAACGTGTCATTACGTTGGCATTTTTTTTAAGTTTTAGACCGTTTAATTACTAGTGTCGATCAATTTGTCAGTGTCTAAAGTTTCCGGAGTATCCAATACTTCCCTGTCATTGATGATCCCTTCTGTTTCAGATTTTAAGTCAACTGTGTTATTCCTTGGAATAGCAAAATTAGACAAAAGAATCAAAGCGAATAAAGCAATGGCCAGGGCCCAGGTGCTTTTATCCAGAAAATTCGTGGTATTTTGAACACCGCCAAGGTTCTGAGAACCACCACCACCAAAAGAAGAAGACAGACCTCCACCTTTAGGGTTTTGTACCATAATGACCAGTATTAGCAATACTGAAACGATAATAATCAATATTAAGAATAAAAAGTACGACATAATCTATATTATTTTTCTTGTAATTTTTTGATTGCTCCAATTTGGAGTGCAAAGAAACTACTTTTTTCCGGATATTTCAAACTTAAAATCGTAAATGCTGTAATTGCTTTTTGGTACTTTTTTTGTTCCACATATACATGAGCAAGGGTCTCGGTCATCAGGCTCTCGTTCTCCTGAACACTATCCATGGCAACATCAGCATAACTATCGTATAAAGAAGGGTTTATCTTTGGGCTCGAGGCTATAAATTTATCGATAAGGTCCATTTCTTGATTCTCTTTAGCCGGACCTTTTTTATCTTGGTTTGCTCCGGATTCTTTTGGGGCTGTTGCCGATTGTGTCCTGTCAATGGGTTCGAAACTACTTAATTGCAACCATTCCTGAAATGAATAAGATTCATCACTTTTAAATGCCAATGGTCGGCCTATCCCTAATGTTTCTTCAGGAGAGGACTCTTCTGCTATTATTTCCTCCTCAGAAGTCGGGTCAACAATTTGCTGTGCTTCGTTTTGACCTTCTTGCTCATCGATAAGGTTAGCTGGTGCAGGATGTATGTCCAAGTCATCAGATGTGATACTGTCAAACAGAACCGAGCGGTCGGTTGTATAGGCTGCAGTCTTTTTTAAATAATCGTTGTATTTAAAACTGTGCTGTGTCTTTAAAGCTTTAAGGTGAAGAAAATGCGCTACCTGAAAAAAAGGGTACGCTTCAATAATGGTTTTTAGCCCACCAATTTGATCTTTTTTGATCTGGCTTGGTTGAATTAAAATCTTATTGAATTCGATTAAGTTCATAGTTTACCATTTGGCAACTGCCGCATTAAAAATATCTTGCGTAATTCGTTCAAAAATTTCCTCATACGCCGCTTCCAATACCGAACCTGTTAATTGTAAACTTCCGTCATAATCACTGTAAAAGGAAAAAACCTGTTCAAAATTATCTTCCTCATTGAGGCGGTTGTAAAAACGAACGCGTACGGCAATGGTCAACCTGTTTTGCGCAGCTGTTTGTTGTGCCGTAGCCGCAATGGGGGTTATCCTGTATTGTGTAATCTCCCCTTCAAAATGAAGATCACCGCCTGAGTCAGTCAGTTTTAGATTGGTTTGTCTCAAGAACAGGTCCTGAAGTGCAAGTGTAAAACTCTGGCTTAAGGTCGGCTCTACCAAAACTGCCGTATTTTGAAAAAAGTCTATCTGTATGGTTTTTGCATCTCCGGTACTTCCTCCTGTAAAAGAGTAAACGCCACAACCCAATGGCACGACAAGCAGAAAAAAGATCAAACCAAATAGGATATTTTTCATTGTTCAGGGATAATAGATAAGCTTAAAGCTTTTTTCTTGCTGGCTGCCTTAGGGAAGCCGATCTGAAAAGCAAATAAACAATTAAAGGATTGAAATCACAAATTATATTGGTTTATTTTTCTATACAGTGTCCTTTCTGAAATGCCTAATTCTTTGGCTGCCAGTTTTCTTTTACCCTTGTATCTTTCGAGGGCCTGTTTGATCATTTCAACCTCCTTTTCCTGAAGAGATAAGGTTTCTTCAACGGTTTCGGCATCATCAAAAGAGGCAAGTTCCTGCATAGGTTCATAATTATCTCTATTGTTCTTGGAAATGATTTCTAAGGTGTGTCCCTCATCTTGATCATCTTCTTTGCCATAAATTTTATCGATAAGTACCTGTGTCTTTTTCTCAGTTTGACGAGGGGCCTCTTCATTGATCAATTCCTTGGTCAATTTTTTAAGATCTGTAATATCGTTCCTCATGTCAAAAAGGATTTTATACAAGATCTCTCTTTCGTTGGCAAAATCGCTGTCCCTCTTTTTTTCAGTAACCAAAGCAGGCAGATTTTGATTGTGATCAGGCAGGTAGGAACGAAGAATTTCACCTGTTATATTGCGGTTTTGTTCTATCACAGAAATTTGTTCGGTGAGATTTCTCAATTGCCTGATATTTCCTTTCCATTGATTTGAAACTAAGGCTTCAATTGCCGAATCGTCTAACCTGATCGTAGGCATATTGTATTTTGTTGCAAAATCAGATGCAAATTTTCTAAACAAAAGGTGAATGTCATCGGGCCTGTTTCTTAGCGCCGGAAGGTGAATCTCCACCGTGCTTAAGCGGTAATAGAGATCTTCTCTGAATTTTCCTTTTTGAATGGCTTGCACCATATTTAAATTGGTTGCCGCAACGATCCTTACATCTGTTTTTTGAACTTTTGAGGATCCCACTTTAAGAAACTCGCCGTTTTCAAGAACTCTTAGCAGCCTCACTTGAGTCGTCAGAGGAAGTTCCCCTACTTCATCCAGAAAAATTGTTCCACCATCGGCTACTTCAAAATAACCATTTCTGCTTTGAGAAGCTCCCGTAAAGGACCCCTTTTCATGACCAAACAATTCACTGTCTATAGTTCCTTCAGGTATGGCACCACAGTTTACGGCAATGTATTTGGCGTGTTTTCTATGGGATAAATTATGAATGATCTTTGGAATCACCTCTTTACCAACCCCGCTTTCTCCGGTAACCAGCACCGAAATATCTGTGGGTGCAACTCTCATGGCCTTTTGAATTGCCAAATTGAGCTGGTTATTGTTGCCAATGATCCCGAATCGTTGTTTTATGGTCTGTAATGAATCCATAATGATCTATTTAAACACCTGCCTTGAACAGGTGATGTTATTAAATTTATGAAGCAACCCTTTTGCCTATTAAGGTAGCAGATGTACAATCTTCAATTTTTACCATGACAAGATCTCCAATTTTCTCATCTGTTTTTGGAAACACTGCGACTGCGTTTTGAGAGTTTCTTCCCATCCAATGTTCAGATGATTTTTTAGAATTTCCTTCAATGAGAATTTCAACTGTTTTACCTACAAATTGCTGCATCCTGTATAGACCGTGCTTTTGTTGCAGGTTGATGATCTCTGACAATCTTCTTTTTTTGGTTTCCAACGGCACATCATCTTCCATTTTTTTAGCAGCAGGGGTTCCGGGCCTTTCCGAATAGGCAAACATAAATCCAAAGTCGTATTTGACATATTCCATTAAAGACAGCGTATCCTGATGATCTTCTTCGGTTTCCCCGCAAAAGCCGGTGATCATGTCCTGTGAAATCGCACACTCAGGAATGATCCTCCTGATATTGTCAATCAATGCTATATAGTCTTCACGGGTGTGCTGACGGTTCATCCTTTCAAGCATCCTCGTGCTGCCTGTTTGAACCGGCAAATGGATATAATTACAAATATTTTCATATTTGGCCATACTATGCAGCACATCAATACTCATGTCCTGAGGGTTGGAGGTTGCAAATCGGATTCTCATTTTGGGAACCTCAAGCGCCACCATCTCCAGTAATTTTGCAAAATCTATGGCAGTTGCACGGGCAATTTCTGAAGCATTCTTAAAATCTTTTTTTAAGCCTCCCCCATACCATAAATAAGAATCAACGTTTTGACCCAACAAGGTAATTTCTTTATAGCCTTTTTCCCAAAGGTCCTGGGCCTCACTTAGGATACTTTGAGGATCACGACTCCTTTCCCTTCCTCTGGTAAAAGGGACCACGCAGAAGGTGCACATATTGTCACAGCCCCTGGTTATTGATATAAAAGCCGAAACACCATTGGTATTGAGCCTAACGGGGGTTACATCTCCATAGGTCTCTTCTTTTGATAATATGACATTGATTGCATCTTTACCACTTTCAATTTCTTTGACCAGATTTGGCAGATCCCTGTAAGCATCAGGTCCAACCACCAGATCAACCATTTTTTCTTCTTCAAGGAATTTGGTTTTCAGGCGCTCAGCCATGCATCCCAAAACCCCAATCTTCATGTCTGGATTGATCCTTTTGACCCGGTTATATTTTTGTAACCTTTTTCGGATGGTTTGTTCTGCTTTTTCCCGAATGGAGCAGGTATTGACAAGGACCAAGTCAGCTTCCTCCAGCAAATGCGTTGTATTGAATCCTTCTTTGGCAAGGATAGAGGCAACGATCTCACTATCATTTAAATTCATCTGACATCCGTAACTTTCTATAAAAAGTTTTTTCTTATTGCCCTCTACATTATCCGTAACCAGGGCCTGACCCTGCTTCTTCTCTTCTATGATATTTTCACTTGCCATTATCGATTTTTTGGGTGGCAAAGATACGATCAAATTTTGTTTTTATGACATTTTGACATAAAAAATCTGTAAGGATATAAGTTAAAATATCCCTAAAACCCATGAATTTTAAGTTTAAAAATTCCGGTTTAAAAATTTCTATATACTTTTGCAATCTCAAAAAGGAATTTTCAACTTTCCGGTATAGCAACCGTTTTATGTTGCATCCATCATAAAAAAGATAAGAATGTCGAAGAATTTAGTTATCGTAGAATCACCAGCCAAAGCAAAAACCATTGAAAAATTTTTAGGAAAAGATTTTGTGGTTGAATCTAGTTTTGGGCATATTGCTGATCTGCCATCCAAAGAGTTAGGAGTAAATGTTGATGGAGATTTCAAACCGAATTATACCGTGTCCACTGACAAGAAGGCCGTTGTAAAGAAACTGAAATCACTTGCGAAAAAAGCGGATACGGTATGGTTGGCCAGTGATGAGGACCGGGAGGGAGAAGCTATCGCCTGGCACTTATTTGAGCAATTGAATTTAAAGGATGAGAATACAAAACGTATTGTTTTCCATGAAATAACCAAAAAAGCGATTCTTAAAGCTATAGAAAACCCGAGAAGCATCAACTATAACCTTGTAAATGCTCAGCAGGCGAGACGGGTATTGGACAGACTGGTCGGTTATGAACTGTCGCCGGTACTTTGGAAAAAGGTAAAAGGGGGATTGTCTGCCGGAAGGGTGCAATCGGTTGCCGTGAGGCTTATTGTGGAAAGAGAACGTGAAATCGAGAATTTTAAACCTGAGGCATCTTACAGGGTAGTTGGGGAATTCATCAATCAGGAAGGCAAAAAATTCAAGGCTAAGTTGCCGAAAAATTTCAACACCAGAAAAGAGGCTGAATTATTTTTGGAATCTTGTGTAGGAGCTGATTTCAGAATAGATGATCTTGCCACGAAGCCGGCAAAAAAATCGCCTACTGCACCATTTACTACCTCAACTTTGCAACAGGAAGCATCGAGGAAGTTATACTTTCCGGTGGCTAAAACCATGGTTGTGGCTCAGCGCTTATATGAAGCAGGTCTCATTACCTATATGAGAACGGATAGTGTTAACTTATCTGATGATGCTAAAACTGAAGCCCGGGAGGAGATCGTAAGC
>JBFFLO010000184.1:0-5832 GCA_041554895.1 Lutimonas sp.
GATTAATATACCGATTGAAATACTTAAAATTCGAAGCTAAATTTTTATCACTTTCAACTTTGGATTTGCCCATTTTCTGGTAATACCCTTGCCCAAAATTATAAACTTCATTTATGGCATCCAACATCAATTTATCTTCGGCTTTTTTTGCGGTGACCGTTTTCGTGTTAATTCCTGATAGGATTTGAACCAAACTAATCCCTAAACTTTCTAAATCCTGCCGCCCAAGGTTAGACCCGATAGACAAAGATAAATTATCCGCAGGCGCAGCGATAAACAAAAAACTGGTTTGAGGCATACCGCCACTATGCATAATGATGTGTTGCCCCAAAAATGGACGTACCGAAATTCCTAAGGCATATTCATTCCAACCCTGGTCACCCAAAGGTTCAAGCATCAATTCAACGGTTTCAGGTTTTAGAATTTTTCCATTTTTCAAGGCAATTCCCATTTTAACAACATCCTGAACGGTCGAACGCACCCCGCCCGCTCCAAATCGGCTACTAATGTCCAGATATTCACCATTTTCGATTTTGCCTCCATTTTTAAAATAGCCTCGAACTCGATTCGGAACAATCGCAATCGGATCATCCATCATGGTATTTTCCATGTTTGCGGGTCCCCAAATGTGTTCTTTTAAAAAATCTTCGTACGATTTCCCGCTTACTTCTTCAATTACCGCACCCAAAAGGTTGTAACCATAACTCGAATACCTCCAATCTGTGTTTGGCTCAAAAATTAATTCCCAATCTTTAAAAATATCAATTGCCATTTCTGTAGAGTAAGGTTCTTTGATATGTTTTTCCTCTTTACCGTCGCTTCGGTAATGAGAAATCCCCGCTGTGTGAGCTAAAATTTGGCGAATGGTAATTGGATATTCTTTCTTCGGAAAAGACGGATAATATGTTTGTACTTCAGCATCCAAATCGATTTTTCCCATTTCCCAAAGTTTCAAAATTGCCATGGCAGTCATGGGCTTAGTCGTTGAAGCAATTTGATACGAAGATGCGGGTTTTGCTTCGACTTGATTTTCAATATCCGCCAAACCCCATGCATTTTCATAATAAAAATCGTGGTGTTGGAACGCTACTGAAACAGCAGGGGCTTTAGTTTGCTTTTGCCAGGCCTGAATTTTTGCTTCGATTTTGGCTAATTTTTCCCCAACAACAGCATCACTGGTTTCCTGGGAAAAAGAGCTTAATGTTGAAAAAGATATGAAAGTGAAAAATAGTACTCTAATAGATAAGTTCATTTTATGACTGTTAGATTGATTGATGATAAATAAATAAGACTACGTATTTTCCATTATGTTACAATTCTTTTCAGATTGTCTTCACGGTCTCAGTTATAATTTTGTTCTCAATAAGGCTTAGTTGCATGTTAGTGGTTTCTTCCTAATCTGACTCATCAAGGAGTCTTTGTTTCTTAGGATCCCAATGGTCTGGGTTTACTGTTATGCCAGTAGAGAAATCCTTTCTGTTCTTATTGTTGGTTAGTCTGCACTTTATAGGAGCAAGACCTTGAATATTCTGCTCAAAGGTTCTAAGAACGAAGCTAATATAAAGTTGTGTTGTACTCATAATAGTTGAATTTTAAATTAATAATGATTGCACACCTTGAGATTTTAGCACACCGCAGTGCACACCTTTCAAGAGGTAAATAAGTTATACAGTGGAATACCTTCTGAAAGAAGTTAATTGGATGTAATACTTATAGTACAAAGGATATACAGAAAGATTGAATTGAAAAGGAGTAATTTGTTTAAGAAAGTCTATAAAACAAAAAAACCTCAGTGAGACTGAAGTTTTTCATTAGCTAACTATCTAAGGTTTAACCCTTAATGTCACCAACACAACTATTTTTGCTTTAAAAAGTTGCGGTCTGGACGGGACTCGAAAACGTGATCTAACAATCTGTTTTATAGTCATTTTTATATTTTTTCAGACCGATCGATCCTCCATTTACATCTCAAAAACTGAATTTTCCTATCTTTAAACATCAACAACCCAACCTATATTCTTTTATTTAGTAAAATAAGTTGGCAACCTCCCTCGAATAATCAATAGCGTGGCAAACCTACCTCTTCAGGAATGTATTTTAAACGGGAATCCTCGAAATATTTCCTAAATTCAGGTATCTCGAGGGCATAATGTATGTCTATGTCACGGTTTTGAAATCCTTTTTGAAACCAGGCTATTGTTTCTTCATAATTTCCCATTCTGTGATAATAAAAGGCAATGTAGAGGTCTTGGTTTACCATCTGTTCAATCATCTGTTTGCACAACGACTCCAATGCGTCCTGATATCCCTGGTTTTCAAAGATCCCAGTTAAATTAACGTCCAAGCCATAAATATCCCCGTAGATGATCTGCAGAAAATTTATTGAACTTGCTTCATTTCCTGCCTGGTAACTACCTCCTTCCATGCCTCTTAGAATGAGAATGCTTCTGGGATTTAGCTTGTAGGCTTCAGCCTGCAAGGCCCCTGCTTCCGCAAATAAACCGTTGAATACATAAACAACAGCGCTCAGAGACAGTATCAGGTCATTCTTGGGATCGAGTGCAATGGCCTTTTTGCAGTAGGCTAATGCCTCCTCCTTTCGTTTCGTCAAGATGAGAAGATGAGAGAAAAACGCATTGGCCAAGGCATGATTGGGATATGCATCAAGGAATTCTCTGTACCTTACCTCGCATGAAGTCCAGTCATACTCATACCATTTTATAAATATCTCAGTAAATAAGGCCTCCGGTAAATCTGGATCAAGTTCAATGGCCTTCTTGTGATATTCATATACTTTTGGCATTGCCTCGTGATAGCCCAGTAACCGCATTTGAAGCATGTACATGTAACTAGTGGCTATTTCGGCATAAACAGATGCAAACCCGGGATCTATGGCTATAGCTTGTTGAAAGTAGTTCTGGGCCAGGTCAAAGCTTTCAGGTGAAAGTTTTTCCATATGATATTTCCCTTTCAAATAGGCCTTAAGTGCCTCGGGGTCAATGCTCCTTGAAACACCTAATTGTTTCCTTTCCTCTGGGCTCAATTTAAGATGGATCTTACTGGCAACCGTTTGGGTTAGCTCGTTGAACATATCGAGAACATTGTTATTGAATGGTCTGTCAAAGATCTCCGCCCAGAGATGTCTTTCTTTTGGAAATACCTGAATCAGTTGAATGTTGATTCTTACTGTATCACCGACATTCAAAACGGAAGTTTCAATCAGGGCCTGGACATTAAGTTCCTCCGCTATCTCTTTCATGCTTTTATCAGTATCCGCATAGCGCAGTGTTGACGTCCTGGAGATGACCCGCAACGCACTCAACTGGGAAAGTGAGGTGATGAGGTTGTCATGAAGACCGGCTACAAAAGCCTTGTTGTCATCCGCCGATGAAAGATTGTCAAATGGAAGCACGGCCAAAGACATAACTTCCTGCTCAGCACTATTTCCTATGCGTTCCGAAAGGTACCATCCTCCTAAAATGACCACAACAACAAAAACAGCAAAAAGCCCAACTGACCTTGTCGAAGGCATCTTTTCTTCCGGGATGTGCTCCAGATCTTCGGTTTTTTGCCAACCTTCTGAGGTCCAATCGTAGAACCAGGAAAAAACAATCCACAACATCAATCCCAAAGCGAGGACATAAATCAACACCTTGATGGAGTAAGCTGGAAGATCAAAGGCAGGAAAAATGACGGAGCCAACCTGAAGTAGCAACCAGGCCACCGCAAGATAGGCAATGATCGCTCGAAGGACCTTACGCCTACTCAATTCGTAAAAAAATCGTTTCCAATTCCTCATCCTTAAACGTAAATTTCTTGAATTCCAAAAATTTGACTTATGAGGCATTATTCAAGAAGATCGAAGATCTTTTCCTTGTCTTAGTTTAAGATAAAAGATGCATACTTCATCTAAGTTACAATAAATTTTGATCTCCAAGACAGAGCCAAAATCAAGTATGGTTAATTTTTTGTCATTTAAAAATACGAAAAAGATCAATCCAAAATTTGTGTGGCTTTATTTTTTTGAAACAAAGCCACACTAGCTTAATGGTTTTGACTAGACCTCAACAATGGCAGGCACATCACGAATACTTATTGTTGCGTTCTGGACGGGACTCTTCTCCTCTATCTAAACCACTGTATTTCTGAATAATATATAAATACAGAGACTTCAGTTTCCCGTAATAAATCAATTCATATCCTCAATTTTCCTATATTTAGAGTTCAACAACCAAACACATGATCCCTTTCTTCCGTAAAATCCGTAAAAAAATGGCAGATGATAACAGACCTTTGAAGTATATGAGATATGCTGTTGGGGAGATTGTATTGGTTGTGATTGGGATATTAATAGCGCTGCAGATCAACAATTGGAATGAGCACAGACAGGAGAGTCAAAGAATAAGATTACAACTAACCAATTTGCAAAGAGACCTGAAGGCAGACAAGATTGATCTGAAAAATACTCGCGGATTTCATGCTTTCCGAGTCCGCGCAGCATATTATCTGCTTGAACAATACGGCAATTCGACTGAAATAATTGTTTTTCCTGAGGCAGGTTCTATACCGAAATTAGATGAAACTGGAATCTGGTCAGGACCGGTTCCTGAATCTTATGATCAAGCGTTTGTTGTAAGAGGGTTTTCATGGCTTGTAAGAAAATATCCTTCAATTCCAAATAAGGACTCTTTTGACGAATTCAAAAGTACTGGACTCTATGCTTTGTTCGATAACGAGGAAATCAAATATAATTTAAGCTCTTACTACTCTTTTTATAGTTTTATTTTTCCAATTGAAGAACAATACATGGAAATAAACCTATCCAATAGATTAAAAAATTCTCTTACGGCAGAGGGCTACTCTTACCTGGATGTTTCTGCACTTGATAATCCAGTGGACGAGATTTTATCATTTCCCATACATAGAGCATTGCTTAAGAACATAATTGACGAATCAACTTATAGATCAAATGAGGCTTCTGGTCTAATTAAACATTTAGATTCATTGCTTCTTAAAATTCAAAATGAAATTGATAATTATACCTCTGGCTAATGCTTACTTTCTTCCGTAAAATACGATGGCGTTTAGCCAAAGACAATCAGTTCTTCAAGTACTCCAGATATGCTATTGGAGAGATTGTGTTGGTAGTGATTGGTATTTTAATTGCGTTGCAGATTAATAATTGGAATGAAAATCGTAGAAGTAACAAACGTGAAACGAACCTATTATTTGAACTAAAAGCGAATCTCCTAACCAACGTTAATAATCTCAACATTGATATAGACAGGCAACAAAAGAGTGCCCGAATTTTACATATCCTACTAGATTACCTGGATCATCAAAAACCTTATATTGATTCTCTTGATTACTATTTTGCCGAGGCCGATATGGCTCCAGACGTTGTCCTTACCTCCTCTGCGTTTGAAACATTAAAGTCAACAGGCCTTGACTTAATTAAAAAAGATAGCCTTCGAAAGAAAATTTTAAACTTATTTGAAGTCACCTACCCGACTTTAATGCAGAATACGAAAAGAATAGAAGATCAAGTATGGTCTACTGCCTCTGTGCCCATGTATCAAAAATACTTTAGACGAGAAATTAATGGTCAAGCTAGACCTATTGACTATGATGCTTTGCTTCATGATAAAGAGTTCTCAAATATGTTAAGCTTCAGAGTTGCAATGCGAGAGGCTTCAACTTCTCACAAAATACAAGCCGTAAACGAAACTCAAAAATTAATAGAATTTATAGAGAATGAATTGATCAAGCGAAAAGCTAACAACTAACCAATGATAAACTTCTTCAGACGGCAGAGCGTTAAGAAAATGTCCA
>JBFFLO010000185.1:0-5829 GCA_041554895.1 Lutimonas sp.
CCATTTAGATCCTCTTGCCCGTCAAGCAATCCATCATTATCCGAATCTGGATCTGAAGAATCAGGATCATATAAATCAATAAGACCATCACTGTCACTGTCTGAAGTTTGAGCGTAAATATTTGCTGAAAAGAATAAAAAACAGAAAAATACGAGGGGAAGGTAGTTTTTTGACATACAAATAAAATTTAGAGTTAACAATGAACCTATTTATCACAATAAATTTCCATCAGAAGGGCATTTGAAACATATCAACTAGGTTGCAACAGGTTATATTTATTAATCTTTTTATATAATTATGCGGACGTCTATGTAAAAAGCAATGAATTGTAATCTAAGTTTACAATTTAATTTGAAAGAAAAATATGATAGAAAACATATAGAAACATGTTATTAAACATGTTATGATTTTTTGTATATTTGAGTAAGTCACATGTAACTTATTTCAAGACATTTAATGTTTATCCCTCAAGGACATGAATGATCAATCAATTTCCTGTTTGAATTGCACAAGGAGAAAAAATTCTTTGTTCAGCGATTTGAGCAATGAGGAGTTGAAAAGAATTAACGAGGACAGGTATTGTGTTAATTATAAATTGGGAGAAGTTATTTGTAGAACGGGTGCGAAGCCTATGGGTTTAATCTGTTTGAATGAGGGGAAAGTAAAAATAATAAGAAAAGGGGTTAATGGTACTGATCAAATTGTAGGACTCAAGAAAGCGGTCGATTTGATTGGATTTAGGGCTTTGATGGGAGGTAATTCATATTTGGCATCCTACGTTGCTTTGGAGGATTCTACTGCTTGTGTTATTAAGAAGAAAAATTTTTATAAAGTAATCGAAGGGAATAGTAAACTGGCTTTGAAAATTATGAAGTCACTTGCAATGGCTTTGATTAAGTCTGATGGACGTTTGGTGAACCTTACCCAAAAACATGTTAGAGCACGCCTGGCCGATGCATTGCTTTTGATTAAAGATATTTATGGAACTAATTCGATTACTGGGAATTTAAATGTCACCTTAAAACGGTCAGATCTGGCAGCCCTTTCCAGTATGACTACACCGAATGCTATAAGAGTTCTTTCTTCTTTTAAAAAAGAAGGTTTAGTCGATGTTAATCGTCAATCCATCAAAATAAAAAACCTGAAAATATTGAAAGAGATAAGTACTTTTGATAGATAATATTCCTTATTGTTGTTCAGGATGATCATCCTGTATCAAGTAGATGATTTCTGCTACTTTTCTTTTTTCCTGTTGGATATTCCTCTTATTTCCCTACCCCTCGTTATCGTATTTTTCTGATTTACTGATATTTATCACAAAAAATAAATTTTAAAAAGCGTATGTTTGATTAATAACTTAAAATATTTCATTATGAAAAAAATGATTTTGTTATTTGTCGGATTAATGTTCACTTCGGCAGCGTTTTTTGCACAAAGCAGAGAGACCGGAACGATCGAATTTATTCCTTTTATTGGATATTCTTCTTCTAACTTAGATGGAGATTTTTCAGAAAATTTTGATGAAAGAGGGGCCTTTAATTTTGGTGCCATTGGCGACTACTATTTTAGTGACAGATGGAGTATTCGTTCGGGTCTGGCTTATAATAGTTTGGGAGCTTCATTTTTAGGGTCTGACTTAAAATTGGATTACCTAAATATTCCTTTGAATGCGAATTGGCATTTCGGAGGCACAAGAAAATGGAATTTAAATTTTGGATTAACTCCCGGATTTTTGATGAACGCAGAAATTGAAGGTGAGGACTTAAAAGATTTGGTTGAATCTTTTCAGCTTGCTCTTTCTTATGGTATTGGTTACAAGATAGAAATAACAGATACATTTAGTATTCTGGTTGATTACCAAGGTTTATACGGTATGACAAATATTAATTCTGAAGGCAGAGATAATAATATCAATTATGCCTCAAGTTTTAATGCTGGTGCCGTATTCGCTTTCTGATGAAATATAAATTAGCAAGAATTAACCAATTAATTATTCACCATGAAAAAATGTTTTGTTCTATTTATTACAGCCTGTCTTTTGTCGAATTTTTCTTTATTAAGCCAAGAACTTATTGAAAATTCAAGTGAATCGGAGGTCGGACTAGTTTATTTTATAAGAGGAAAAGGACATGCGGGTTCTGCAACAGCTTTTAGCGTATTAATTGATGGAGGTCGAGTTTGTAAACTTAATAACAGGAGGTACTCAGTTCATGAAGTAAATCCTGGAATACATAAATTTAAAGCTCAATTTGGAGGGAAAAAAGGAAAAAAGAAAGCCGAAATAGTGGAGATTGAAATTGTTGCTGGTGAGACTTATTACATCCAGTTGGTTATGCAAGCGTCCTTTTGGGTAAATGACGTTTCTCCAGTAGAAATAACACGTAATTCAGCGCTGAGAATTTTTCAAGAAGATGAAATAAAGCTTGATCCAAACTGCGGAGAAGTACATTCATCAGTCATTAATGAATAAGCACAGTCATCAGTCATAACAAGAGAACAGGTAATAGTAAAACTGAAAAAAGCCAAAGACCTTGTTGACATTGAACATACCATCACACGGGTGAATTATAATTATATGATGAATATCAGCATAGTTGAAGAATTATATTTTTAGCTTTGATAAAACATCATAAAAAATGAAAAAAATAGTGATACCATTGTTTATGATATTCGGTATGATATCATATTCACAAAAGAACTACACATCATCTGAGCATATGGTGGTGACACCATCATTTCAACAGGAATCACATATCGAAGATTGTTATTTCACGGTTAAAGATTCGGTAATTGAACAAACGAATAAAACACGAGATACCATTTTGCATTCTTATAGGATCGGCGTTACCGAAAAAAATGGTGAAATAGAAACTACATTAAAAATACGTAAATATTCAAATGATTCATTTGATTTAGAGTTAAATGAATATTATGTACAAACAAAAAAAACAAGTAAAGTATTATATTATATCGAATAATAATAAACGAATAATACTTGTGGCTATTGGCATCTTGATTGCGCTTCAGGTAAATAATTGGAACATAGACAAGATCGAACAAGCGAAAATTAAAGATTATGCAAGGCTACTGATCTCTGACCTGGAAGAAACTATATGAATTAAAGACTGGGTAAAAATCAAAAAAATGAATTGCGATGCAGAGCTTATACTTGCAACAAAACAGTTAGCAATTATGCATTTTCTTTTATCAGTAAATGAAGCATAGCTCAAGAATTATAATTG
This sequence comes from Lutimonas sp., assembly GCA_041554895.1. GTDB lineage: Bacteria > Bacteroidota > Bacteroidia > Flavobacteriales > Flavobacteriaceae > Lutimonas. The sequence goes on from JBFFLO010000185.1 coordinate 3,243, forward strand.
TTGTATATTCGTTTGGCTTAAAAAATTTCTGAGGGGTAATATTTTAAGCTACATACAATACGAATCTAAATCGTATAAACCCGAATGAATCATCATTCGGGTTTTTTATTTTTTCAACAAGCCCCCTAATTTGTTCATTAGCGCTAACATATCATGTCTCAGGTCAAAAAGTTCCTGAATGCTCATGCTGCGAATATCAGCATCACATAGCTCCTCGTACCTGATGTATAAGTCAATAGTTTCTCGGTCCATAAGATAAATAACGAAAGTTTTTGAAAAATAGTTTATTGGATAAAAAAAGGACAGAAACGCCTGCTTGAGGTTTGGGTGACAACTCTTTTGGGGTTCCTTTTCTTGTAAGTTTTCAAAAACCTGCCGGGTTAACGCTTTATCAGTTTTTAAACCCCGGTTAACAATAACAGGAGTTTGGGAAAGAAATTCATGCGTTTCATCCTACTTCATTTTGACAGCCTTCTCATAAATGTTAAGTTCGGCTTCTAATAATATCAAAACGTTTAAATGGAAAGAAGAACCTTTATCCGGAAATCCTCAATGATGGCCATCGCTGTAAGCACCTTTGGAGGTATACATTGGAACGGCAAGAACTTTATCGGGAACTCACCAACAACTAGTGACATACTTGGACCCTTTTACAGGCCCGGAGCACCAATGAGAAGCAACATTATTCCCGCTAATTCTACAGGGATCCCCATGAGTTTACAAGGAACCGTATTTGACGAAAATGGAGCAATTCCTTTGAAAAATGCACTGGTAGAAATTTGGCAATGTGATGAAAAAGAGCATTATGATAATACCTCTGATGATTATTTGTTCAGAGGAGCTGTTACAACAGGAAACGATGGTAAATATGAATTTAAAACCATTGTACCGGTTCCTTACAAAGCTGATGCGAATGATGAGTCCTCATGGCGCCCGGCGCACATACACATGAGAGTTTCTGTTCCCAAACAGCAGGATCTGATCACCCAGATCTATTTTAAAGGCGACCAGTATATTGATAATGACACATGGGCATCATCTCCGGAAGCTGTAAACAGGGTCTTGGACATTGTTAAAAACCCCGATGGAGAACATGCAGTTACCTTTGATGTCCTATTGCGCAAGGAATATCCTCTTGACAATAATGTTTATGATAGGATCACCGGTATCTATCAGATGGATGATAAAAGCAATATTGAGTTCATAAAAAATGATGACCTGTTATTTATCAAAAGGAACGGTCATTTGGTAGAGGGTCTAAAATATACGGGCAACAATACTTTTGAAGGAGGAACAGGGAATCCTAAAGTGACCTTTGAATTATTGGAGAAAAACAGTACCAGGGCCATCGTAAGTTTTTACGGCAAAACGATGAACGGAGAGAAATTTCTAAAATATTAATAATACTATTACCCAATCATTAATTCTTGAGATCGAACAACTTAACAATGATTAAATTAATCCGGGTTGTCATGTTCTTCCTCATAATTATTGTTACTTTTGAGTAACACATGTTTTTTATTGATTTATTTTTTTCGCTCGCGAATACATCTGTTCAATAAAAACATACATTTTATGAGCAAAAAAGTATGGGTAAAGTAATTGTTTTAACCGGGGCCGGAGGCGTATTGTGCAGCACCCTGGCAATAGCGCTGGCAAAGGAAGGACATAAAATTGCCGTTTTAGATTTGCGGATTGACGCAGCGAATGCAGTAGCCGATCAAATTAACAGCGATGGCGGAACGGCCATTGGGGTTGGTGCAAATGTGCTGGAAAAAGAATCTTTAGACCTGGCCAAAAAAGAAGTCAATGAAAAACTGGGCTCCTGTGATATACTCATTAATGGAGCCGGTGGAAACCACCCCTTAGGTACCACATCAAATCCTCATTTGCAAGAAGAAGACCTTTTAAATAAAAGTGATGGCTTTAAAACCTTTTTTGATCTGGATCCGGACGGGATCAAGTTCGTATTTGATTTAAACTTTCTCGGAACCCTGCTTCCAACTCAGGTATTTGCCAAAGATATGGTAGGCAAAAAAGGCTGCAGTATCCTGAACATTTCTTCGATGAATGCATTTACGCCTTTGACAAAAATCCCGGCTTACAGCGGCGCAAAAGCGGCAGTATCGAATTTAACCCAATGGTTGGCAGTTCATTTTTCAAAAGTAGGTATCCGGGTGAATGCCCTTGCGCCGGGATTCTTTTTAACAGAACAAAACAGAACACTGCTCACGACCGAAAGTGGAGAATTAACAGCTCGCGGAAACACGATCATAGAACAAACCCCCATGGGGAAATTCGGTGAACCCGAAGATCTGATTGGAACCACCTTGTGGTTATGCGGCGAAGGGGCTTCGTTCGTAACGGGTGTTATCATTCCTATTGACGGTGGTTTTAGTGCGTTTAGCGGCGTATAATATATATTGAATGAATCATGAATATAAGTCTTGAAAAAACATGGAGGTGGTATGGGCCCAATGACCCGGTTTCTCTTTCTGATATCAAACAGGCGGGTGCCACCGGAATCGTTTCGGCACTGCACCATATTCCTAATGGACAGGTCTGGCCCATAGATGAAATCATAAAA
>JBFFLO010000186.1:0-5784 GCA_041554895.1 Lutimonas sp.
TGGATGGTTGAAGCCGATCAAACTGAATATAAATTTATCATTGATAAGGAAAAAGCCATGTTGAATGGCATTAGCCCTCAGCAAATCGTCAATACCATGCAGATGTCTCTGGCTGATCAGCCCATTGGAAAAATGTACAGAGATCAATCGAGTAGTGACATTGGCATTGTTTTGAAATTCGAGGATAAAGAAAGAGCATCGATTCAAGATCTAATGCAATTTAAGGTATTGTCAAACAATGGGTTGACGCTTCCAATTGCTGATCTGGTCAGGCTTGAACAAGATACTATTGAAAAAAGTATCATGAGAAAAAACCAAAGAAGGGTGGTATATGTTACAGCCGATATGGCGGGTTCCTTAGAGAGCCCAGTATATGCATTGCTGAGCTTATCGGACCTGTTAAAAGATATTGAAATGCCTGCAGGTTACACCTTGCAGGAAGAATGGAACCAGCAACCGACGAACACAAGTGACTATACCGTTAAATGGGATGGTGAATGGCAGATTACCTTTGAGGTCTTCAGGGACCTGGGAGCAGCCTTTGCCGTTGTTGTGATCATTATTTATGTATTGCTGGTGGGATGGTTCCAGAGTTTCAGATCACCGGTGGTCATGCTTATTGCCATTCCGCTTTCACTTATAGGGATCATATTGGGGCATTGGGTTTTTGACGCATATTTTACGGCTACTTCCATGATCGGACTCATCGCTCTTGCCGGAATTATGGTAAGGAATTCGGTACTTCTCGTTGACTTTATCAACCTTAGGATAGCAGACGGTGTAGGTATAAGACAAGCCGTAATAGAAGCAGGAGCCGTTAGGACCACCCCAATTCTGCTTACGGCAGGAACAGTGGTTATTGGCGCAGTTGTGATGCTCTTCGATCCTATTTTTCAAGGGCTGGCTATTTCCCTTCTCGGGGGTACCATATTTTCGACATTTTTAACACTGCTTGCCGTGCCGCTCATTTATTACTACCTTGAAAGAGGCAAACACAAAAACAAAAAATAATCATCATGAAACTACTTATAGTCACGGCAGTAAAATCCTATGAAAAGGAAGCTGTAAAATTGTTTAAACAGGCTGGTATTTTAGCCTTCAGCAACGCCGAAATCAATGGGTTCAAAACAGTTGACCAGGAAGACCTGATTGACAATTGGTTTTCCAGCTCAACACAAAATGTAACATCCGTATTGTTTTTTACATTTTCGGAGGAAGAAAAAATCGATCTTCTTTTAAAGGACATGGAATTATTAAATGCTACAATCGAAAGTGAAAACCCGCTCAGGGCTATTGTACTGAACATAGAAAAATTTCAATAAACAATAAAATCAATTATCATGATCAACAGATATATCAATGTCATTGCCGGAAGTTTTATACTTATCAGTTTATTACTGGCATATTATGTACATCCAAACTGGCTGTGGTTTACTGCCTTTGTTGGTGCCAACTTGTTACAGTCAGGATTTACCAATTGGTGCCTGATGTCGGTTATACTCAAAAAGCTGGGAGTGAAATAAGTTTTTTAGAAATAAATCTGACAGTATTTTATTTTTAATCTTTGTTAATCCGATATGTAAATCTTTATAGATTTTAGTATTTTTACAGGGAATTTAAATGATAATGGCTAAAAGATTCATATCGGTTTTGTTTTTATTAAGCCTGATGCTTCCAATTGGCATAGGCTTGGTGCATTCTTTCCATGATCATGATAGCAGTATCTGTTATGCGAAAACAGAACAGCATATTCACCAGGAAAAAACTGATTGCGATCAACTGCATTATTTTAGCCAGACACTCAACCTGGAGATTGGCACTGAGGTTTCGATAAGTGAGGTATATTGGTCAATTACTGACCAAGGAGTTTGTACTTCAAGGATCACCTTTGATGCAGACAAGAATGATCCCGACAGAGGGCCTCCTTTTTTCAATGTTTTTTAAGAATTAAAGAATTTTTACAAATACATTGAATCAAATTTTATGAGAAAATTAATTTTTCCTTTACTATTAGTCCTGGTATCCTTACCTACTACTTTAATGGCTCAAAATAGTATCAAAGGAAGTGTTACAGATGAAAATAGCACACCAGTCTTTGGAGCCGATATCTACATAGAACAATTACATTTAGGAACTACTTCTGACGAATCAGGTCTGTTTGAACTTAACAATATTCCTAATGGAACACATAAACTAAGTATTAGTTTTGTTGGTTTTAACACTGAAAATATTGAACTGAATATCACATCTGAAGAAAAAATCCTTGAAATTTCACTGACCCCTTCGGTATTTCACATGGATGAGGTCATCCTGTCTGCACCGTTCAATAAATTACAGAGCGAAAATGTGATGAAAATTGAATCCAAAAGCATTGAAACACTTAAAAAATCGGGCGCACCGACCCTTATGCAAAGTATCAGCAACATTCCGGGAGTCTCCGAAATAACCACTGGAACCGGTATCGGGAAACCGGTTATAAGAGGACTTAGCGGTAACCGGGTATTGGTGTATACACAGGGTGTTCGTTTGGAAAATCAACAATTTGGAAACGAGCATGGCCTGGGGATGAATGATTCGGGCATTGAAAGTGTAGAAGTGATCAAAGGACCTGCTTCCCTCCTTTATGGATCGGATGCCTTAGGAGGAGTTTTATATTTAAACCCTGAAAAATTTGCCTACCAGAATCAAACGAAAGTAGACCTTAGTCAGGCTTTTTTTTCAAATACCCTTGGCAGCAATACCTCTTTGGGTTTTAAAACTTCGAAAAAAAAGATCAAGTTCATAGCCAGAGGAGGTTTTAACAGCCATGCTGATTATCAAATTCCTGATGGTGACAGGGTCACAAATACCCGTTTTACGGAAAAGGATTTTAAGACCGGACTCGGATTTAACCTTGATCAATTCGTTACCGAATTCCGCTATAATTATAACCAGTCTGAAATTGGAATCCCTGAAGGTATTGAGCAACAAACGACTTCAAGATCTGTGGCACTGCCCTATCAGGATCTCAATACACATATCCTGAGTTTACACAATCATTTTTATCTCAATAAATCAAAAATAGATCTAAACCTGGGCTATACGGTAAACAATAGAAAAGAATTTGAAGACGAGCACGGGCATGAAGGCGAGGAACCTGAGGTTGCAGTTGATGAGGTGGCACATGAAGATGAAGAAGCCGCCCTTGACATGAAGTTGAAAACTTTTTCCTATGACCTTAAATATAACCTGGCTAAAATGGGTCAATTTGAGACCATTGCCGGTATTCAGGGCATGTATCAGGAAAATCAGAATTTCGGGGAAGAAATACTGATCCCGGATGCGATAACGAATGATGTGGGAATAATGGTTACCAGCACACTTGCAATCAACGACAAAAGCTCATTGCAAGGAGGTGTACGATATGACCAAAGAGCGCTGTCATCATCATCTTTTGCAAAGGAAGATCCTAATGATCATTCACAGGAAATAATAATCGATGGTTTAGACCGGTCCTTCAGCAACGTTACTTTTTCTTTGGGATACAAGAACTTATTCTTTGAAAAGATTATTACGAGAATAAATGTAGCGAGTGGATTCAGAGCTCCAAACCTCGCAGAGCTGACCTCTTTCGGAGTGCACCACGGCTCCAACAGGTTTGAAATTGGAAATCCTGATCTGGTAAGTGAACAAAATTTTCAATTTGATCTTTCACTTGAATATGCAAACCGACATATTGAACTGTTTGCCAATGGTTTTTATAATAACCTGAACAATTATATTTTTGCAAATCCTAGCGGTAATGTCATCGAGGATTACCAGGTGTATGAATATGTACAGAGCGATGCTAACTTGTACGGAGGTGAATTTGGTGTCCACTTCCACCCCCATCCCTTTGACTGGTTGCATTTGGAAAGCACTTATGAAACGGTCATTGGTGAGCAGTCAAACGGAGATTACCTTCCGCTTATTCCTGCCAATAAATGGGCCAACACCGTAAGAGTGGAAATCAAGGGTACAGAAACTTTTAATGACATTTATGCGGCTTTGGTTTTAGATTCATTTCTGGAACAAGACAAGGTAAGCCTCAATGAAACAGTAACGCCGGGCTATAACTTATTGCACCTAAGAATGGGAGCCAACCTTTCGTTTGAAAAAATCAATATCGGTATGAACCTTGGTTTTAACAATATACTTGATGAAACCTATATTGCACATTTGTCTGTTCTTAAGGCCGATCTTATTCCGAACCCCGGGCGCAATATTGTTTTAGGTCTAAATTTTAAATTCCTCTAGAGAAGTACCACTTTTCATAAGTGACGATCAAATGATAAGTAGTCTATTTTACTTTAAAAAAAGACTGCTATTCTGGAGGCAATTCCTAAATTTGACAAATCAAATCAAGCAAGATGGAAAAAAGACTTATAGAATGTGTCCCGAATATTAGCGAGGGAAGAGATAGTCATAAAATAAAGGCAATTGCAGGAGTAGTTGAAACTGTAGAAGGTGTAAAACTGTTGGATATTGATCCGGGAAAAGCGACCAATAGAACCGTTATCACCTTTGTCGGGGAACCTGAAAAAGTGATAGACGCTGCTTTTCTATTGATCAAGAAAGCCGCTGAATTGATAGATATGTCCAAGCATTCCGGTGAGCATCCACGATTTGGCGCCACTGATGTTTGTCCGTTGGTACCCATTTCAGGCATCAGTTTAGAAGAAACTGCTCTTTACGCTCATAAATTGGGCGAGCGGGTGGGAAAAGAATTAGGCATTCCTGGTTATTTCTATGAAAAAGCTGCCTGGGAAGAAAAAAGAACCAACCTTGCGAATTGTCGCTCAGGTGAATATGAAGGCCTTAAGGACAAGTTGAAAGACCCTCTCTGGGTACCTGATTTTGGTCCGGCCGATTTCAATGCAGGGGTTGCAAAGACAGGTGCCATTGCTATTTCGGCACGAGATTTTCTAATTGCATATAATATCAACTTAAATACGACTTCCACAAGAAGGGCCAATGCTATTGCTTTTGATATCAGAGAGGCCGGAAGGGTCAAAAGGGAGGGCAACCCTTCGACGGGTAAAAAAGTTCTCGACGATAAGGGTGAGCCTGTCAGGATTCCCGGTAAATTAAAAGCTGTAAAAGGTATCGGATGGTATATTGAAGAATATGGTATCGCTCAGATCTCTTATAACCTCACCAATATTAATATTACCTCTATGCATGAGGCTTTTGATGCCACCTGTAAAGCTGCGGATGAAAGAGGTTTAAGAGTTACAGGGTCTGAATTGATCGGTTTAATTCCATTGCAGGCGATGCTGGATGCTGCCGATTATTATTTGGTCAAACAACAACGTTCCCTCGGTATTGCTGAAAGCGAAAAAATTAAAATAGCCATCAAATCGTTGGGACTGGATGATTTAAAGCCTTTCAATCCTAAAGAAAAAATTATAGAATATTTGCTGGAGGACCAACAAGAATCGAAACTCGTTGACCTTTCCGCTGCAGCATTAGCCGAGGAAACGGCCAGTGAATCCATGGCCCCGGGAGGTGGGTCCATTGCAGCTTATGTTGGCGCCTTGGGAGTTTCTCTTGGTACCATGGTTGCCAACCTTTCGGCTCATAAACCGGGCTGGGATGAGCAATGGGAAACCTTCTCTAAATGGGCAGAGAAAGGGCAGGCATACAAAAACAAATTGTTGTATCTGGTTGATGAAGACACAAATTCATTTAACGGCATCATCGAGGCCTTTAGATTGCCAAAGGGCAGTCCCGAAGAAATAGCATTTCGTCAGGAAGCAGTAGAAA
>JBFFLO010000187.1:0-5706 GCA_041554895.1 Lutimonas sp.
CCGCAAACCAGGGATATTTTAATCACCAGAGCTGAGCCTCTTGGCATTGAATTGGTGCATGGAGATCACAGGGAAGTAAGGCTTAATGAAGACTTTTTTGGTTGTATTTTACAATATCCTGCAAAGGATGGAATGATCTTTGACTACACTTCTTTTATCACAGAAGTACATGAAAAAGAAATAAAGGTAGTAGTCGCAGCTGATATCCTGAGTCTTGCCATCTTAAAATCGCCGGCTGAAATGGGCGCTGATGTTGCCGTAGGCACTACCCAGCGTTTTGGGATACCTCTTGGATTCGGAGGTCCTCATGCAGCTTTTTTTGCAACCCATGAAGAATATAAACGCTTGATTCCAGGACGGATCATTGGCGTAACGATAGATGCCGACGGCAACAGGGCCTTGCGAATGGCCTTACAGACCAGAGAACAGCATATCAAAAGGGAAAGGGCTACATCGAATATCTGTACCGCTCAGGCCCTTCTTGCCACCATGGCTGGCATGTATGCGGTTTATCACGGAGGGGAAGGAATCAAATATATCGCAAGACAAATTCACTCTTTGGCCAACATTCTTGATCAGGCTTTGCTCAAACTAGGCTTGGAACAACAGAATAAGAATTTTTTCGACACCCTTAAAATCAAGGTTTCCAATAGTGATAAATTAAAACTTATTGCTGAGGAACAGGAGGTTAACTTCAACTATATTGATAAAAACACGATCAGTATAGCGATCAATGAAACAACTACAGAAACTGATATAGAACAAATCATAGATATTTTGGCTCAGGCCGAGAACCTCTATTCTTTTAAGATCACCGATTGCCCGGTTTCTTTATCAATTCCTTCAGCTTTAAAGCGTACTTCTGCATTTTTGACACATGAAGTCTTTAAAAAGTATCATTCTGAAACGGAGATGATGAGATATATCAAGAGGCTAGAAAGAAAAGATATTTCTCTGGCTGACTCAATGATTTCATTAGGATCATGTACTATGAAACTCAATGCCGCAACAGAAATGTTGCCTCTAAGTATGAGCAACTGGAACTCTATTCACCCTTATGTTCCTGTCAATCAAGCTCAGGGATATCATGAAATGCTTAGGGAGCTTGAATCGCAACTAAACGAAATAACTGGTTTCTCCGGAACTTCACTTCAACCCAATTCAGGAGCTCAAGGCGAATATGCCGGATTAATGGTCATAAGAGCTTTTCACCGCTCAAATGATCAGCATCATCGAAATATCTGTCTTATACCTGCTTCTGCCCATGGTACCAACCCGGCTTCAGCAGTAATGGCAGGAATGAAAGTGGTGGTTACAAAAACTTCTGAAACTGGAAATATAGATCTTGACGATCTAAAGGAAAAAGCCATTTTACACAAAGATAACCTTGCTGCACTTATGGTCACTTATCCGTCGACCCACGGTGTTTTTGAATCAGAGATCAGAGAAATTACAAAGATCATTCACGACAACGGAGGGCAGGTTTATATGGACGGTGCAAACATGAATGCTCAAGTAGGGCTTACCAATCCGGCTAAGATCGGTGCAGACGTTTGTCATTTGAACCTTCACAAAACTTTTGCGATCCCTCACGGAGGAGGAGGCCCGGGAGTTGGGCCTATTTGTGTCGCAGCTCATTTAGTGGATTTTTTACCCTCTAATCCGATCATCAAGACAGGAGGAGCTAAAGCCATCAATGCAATTTCAGCAGCACCTTTTGGTTCTGCCATGGTTGACCTGATTTCTTACAGTTATATTAAAATGCTGGGAAGCAGTGGCTTAACTGAATCTACCATGACAGCTATTTTAAATGCAAATTACCTGAAGGCGCGATTGGAAAAACATTATAAAATTCTTTACGCAGGTAAAAATGGGTTTGCAGCGCATGAGATGATTGTTGATTTCAGGGAATTCAAAGCAAAGGGGATTGAAGTTACCGACGTAGCCAAAAGGTTAATGGATTTTGGTTTTCATGCGCCTACGGTTTCTTTCCCTGTTGCAGGAACCTTAATGATTGAGCCAACTGAAAGTGAAAATAAAAAGGAAATAGATCGATTTGCCGATGCGCTGATCCAGATCAAAAGCGAAATTGACAACTATGACGGAGGGGATAGCGTTCTCAAAAATGCTCCTCACACCCAAGCCATGCTTACAGCGGATCACTGGGAATACTCGTATAGCCGGAAAGAAGCTGCTTTTGCACTTGATTATGTTGCTGATCACAAATATTGGCCTCCGGTACGAAGGGTGAATGACGCTTATGGTGACAGACACCTGGTATGCTCCTGTAACCCAATAGAAGATTATATCGAACAATAGAAATAGCCATAAAAAATATGGAAAACCAAGAATATAATTAGCAATAGCCTGAATTCTCAACATAAAGCCAGGGAATTCCTGAATTTTGTTATTTTTTTTAGAATTTAATTATCTAAAAATGTTGTATTTTTGCGATTCCGTTAAAATTTTAAATACAAATGAAAAAAATAACAAAAGAAACCTATATCAACTGGTACAAAGACATGTTGTTTTGGAGAAAATTCGAAGACAAACTGGCAGCGGTATATATCCAACAAAAAGTAAGGGGTTTTTTACATTTATACAACGGACAAGAAGCGGTCCTGGCTGGTGCCTTGCATGCCATGGATCTTTCCAAGGATAAGATGATCACCGCCTACAGGAATCATGTACAACCGATAGGTATGGGTGTGGATCCAAAAAGGGTAATGGCCGAATTATACGGTAAAGTCACAGGTACTTCACAAGGAATGGGTGGATCTATGCACATTTTCTCAAAAGAAAAAGGATTTTACGGAGGACATGGTATCGTAGGGGGACAAATTCCGTTGGGAGCAGGAATTGCTTTCGCGGATAAATACTTCGGACGAGACGGGGTGACCATAACATATTTTGGCGATGGAGCGGCCAGACAAGGCTCTCTGCATGAAACTTTCAACATGGCCATGGCCTGGAAATTACCTGTCGTGTTTATTGTTGAAAACAATGGATATGCCATGGGTACATCAGTCGCCAGAACGGCTAACCATCCAGACATATGGAAATTGGGACTGGCTTATGAAATGCCTTCAGAACCAGTTGATGGAATGAACCCGGTAGCTGTTGCTGAGGTAATGGATAAAGCCTTAAAGCACGCCAGAAGTGGTAAAGGACCTTATTTCCTTGAAATGAAAACATACCGTTACAGAGGCCATTCTATGAGTGATGCTCAAAAATACCGGACCAAGGCGGAGGTAGCAGAATACAAAAAAATCGACCCCATTTCTCAAGTTCTTGAGGTTATCAAAGAGAAAAAGTATTTAACCGACAAACAGATCCAGGCCATCAACGATGACGTAAAAAATCAGGTAGCTGAATGTGAAAAATTTGCCGATGAATCACCATATCCTGAGAAACAGCAACTGTATGATATGGTTTATGAGGAAAAAAATTATCCTTTTATCAAGCATAGAGTATAAGGTAGCGCAAAGAAAAAAAAGTTAATTATCCAATAAAGAAAAAAATATATGGCTGAAATTATAACCATGCCAAGATTGAGTGATACCATGACCGAAGGAGTCGTGGCTAAATGGCTTAAAAATGTTGGCGACAAGATCGAGGAAGGAGATATTCTTGCTGAAATTGAAACTGACAAAGCCACTATGGAGTTTGAATCATTTCATGAAGGAACGTTACTCCATATTGGAGTTCATGAAGGAGAAACAGCCAGTGTTGATTCCTTATTGGCAATCATCGGTGATAAAGGTGAAGACTTTAATACGCTGCTAAAACAATCAAATGGCTCAGGGGAAGCCCCTGCCAAAGCCGATGATCCTGTTGAAGTTGTGGCCGAATCCGTTGCTGCTGATCAAATTGAAACACCTGCAGGTGTGGAAGTTATAACAATGCCAAGATTGAGCGATACCATGACAGAGGGTACCGTTGCCAAATGGTTAAAAAAAGTTGGTGAAACAGTTGATGAAGGAGATATTCTTGCTGAAATAGAAACTGATAAAGCGACGATGGAATTTGAATCTTTCCATCAGGGCACCCTGCTTTATATTGGGGTGGAAGAAGGAAATTCTGCAAGTGTCGATGCAGTTTTGGCCATTATTGGAGAAAAAGGTACGGATGTTTCAGGTTTCGCCGAAAGTTTAAAAACACAGACTGCGGCTCCGAAAACAGCAGCGACAAATAAAAATGAAGCTCCTGCAGCTTCTGCGGGCTCAAAACCTGCCCCGGTTGAGGCATCGAGCCAACCTCCTGCTGCGCCTGTTACAACGCAAACCGGCGGAAGAATAGTGGCTTCTCCTTTAGCCAAAAAACTCGCAGCTGAAAAGAATATCAATCTTTCTCATATCCAGGGAACTGGTGAAGGCGGTCGAATCATTAAACGCGACATAGAAAATTATACGCCCGGGGCCGGATCAGCATCTCAGATAGCATTTGTTCCTTCCGGTCAGGAAAGTTTTGAAGAAGTACCGAATTCACAAATGCGAAAAGTAATCGCAAGAAGGTTGGGCGAATCAAAATTTACAGCTCCTCATTATTATTTGAATGTAGAGTTTGACATGGATAATGCGATTGCTTTCAGAGAGCAATACAATTCAATTCCTGATACCAAGATATCCTTTAATGACATCGTGGTAAAAGCAACTGCTTTGGCGCTAAAACAACATCCTCAGGTCAACTCTCAATGGTTCGATGACAGGATTAAGAAGAACCACCACGTGCATATTGGAGTTGCTGTTGCTGTAGAGGACGGATTATTGGTCCCGGTACTAAAGTTTGCCAATGAGCAAAGCCTTACTCAAATAGGAAGTCAGGTTAAAGATTTTGCGGGAAGAGCGAGAAATAAAAAACTTACTCCTGAAGAAATGGATGGCAGCACCTTTACAATTTCAAATTTAGGCATGTTCGGTATAACTGATTTTACGAGTATTATCAATCAGCCTAATTCAGCGATACTTTCAGTTGGAGCCATAGTTCAAAAACCTGTGGTCAGGGAAGGTAACATTGTTGTAGGTAACACAATGAAACTGACTTTGGCCTGTGATCATAGAACGGTTGACGGGGCAACAGGAGCTATGTTCCTTCAAACATTAAAAGGTTATATAGAGAATCCGGTTACAATGCTTGTTTAAGGAGCTTTACTTATCGTCTAAAAGCCTGTGTTTTCACAGGCTTTTTTTTATTCCTTTATGTAAGTGATTTCATAATTTGTATATTTGAATTACATCAATACCTGCCAGCGGATGATGAACTATAACCTTTTCCCTTTTACGGTTAATAACCTCACCTAACTCAACTAAGATGAAGAATAAACCTTTAAGTACTTTTAAGATTTCTCGTTTTATAAATGAAGAAGCCTATGGAGGCATCGTGTTAATTATTGCAACAATTGTGGCTCTGTTTTGGGCCAATTCTTCATTTTATGAATCCTATCATAGCGTCTGGCATGACTTTAAAGTAGGTTTTGTTTGGGGAAAGATCAATATGGTATCCTCTTTGCACTATTGGATCAATGACGGATTGATGGCTTTGTTCTTTTTTGTAATAGGCCTTGAAATAAAAAGAGAAGTTATGGGCGGAGAATTATCTTCGATTAAAAAAGCGTCTTTACCCATAGCCGCTGCAATTGGCGGAATGCTGCTCCCTGCATCATTTTTTGCGCTCGTTATGATCAATTATCCTGAATATGCCAACGGC
>JBFFLO010000188.1:0-5686 GCA_041554895.1 Lutimonas sp.
ATAACATTGTGCTGTTCTATACCAATCGATACAAGGACCAGCCGCTTATCATAAAAGGCGCCGGTGCGGGAGCCGAAGTAACAGCTTCAGGGATCTTTGGGGATATCATACGTACAGGCAATAAATAGGTTTTGATATGGAACTACGAGAAATAGAAATATTTGCCCCCGCTACCATTGCTAACATATCCTGTGGCTTTGATGTTATGGGGTGCTGCCTCGATTCAATTGGAGACACCATGATCCTTAGAAAAACAAGTGAAAAAGGCGTTAGGATCAGTAAGATCGTTGGGGAAGAACTCCCTATGGATCCTGAAAAAAACGTGGCAAGTGTAGCCATCACGGCCATGCTCAAGGCTTGCAAGGTGCAACCTGATTTTGGATTTGACATAGAAATCCATAAGAACATTAAACCGGGAAGTGGTATTGGCAGCAGTGCTGCCAGCGCCGCCGGTGCTGTTTTCGCAGCAAATGAACTTATGGGCAAACCATTTGGCAATCATGAATTGATTCCCTTTGCCGCTGAAGGTGAACGAGCTGCCTGCGGATCTCCTATCGCCGATAACGTGGCCCCTGCCTTATTGGGCGGCTTTACACTGGTCAAAGAAACGGACCCTATAAAAATCGTTGAATTACCCGCTATAAAAGGCTTATATGCCACGATCATTCATCCGCAGATTGAGATCAAAACCTCTATTTCCAGAGGTATTTTACCACAAACTGTCAGTTTAAAAAATGCCGTGAAGCAATGGGCAAATGTTGGCGCCTTAGTTCATGCGCTTCACACAAATGATCATGCCTTGTTTGCAGCATCTCTAAAAGATTATATCGTGGAGCCCCATCGTTCAAAATTGATTCCCAAATTTGATGAAGTCATTAAAAGTTCCATTAATGCCGGTGCTTTAGGTGGAGGAATATCAGGATCAGGACCCTCTATTTTTACATTCAGTAAAGATATAGAAACTGCTGAAAATGTGAGATTAGCGATAAATAAAATATATAAGGACACACATATTCCATATCATATTTATACCTCAAAAATAAACGATCAAGGAGTAAAAATATTAAATAGATCCTCATGCAATTCTATAGTTTAAACCGACAATCACCCAAGGTGAATTTTAAGGAAGCCGTTATCAGAGGGATCGCCCCTGATAAAGGATTATATTTTCCATCTTCTATAAGACCTGTAGACAAGAAAGTGTTTGAAAACATAGACAACTATTCAAACGAGGATATCGCCTTTGAGATGATCAGGCAATTTACCGGCGATGACATTCCAGATGTTGACCTGAAAGAGATCATTAAAGAAACGCTTTGCTTTGATTTTCCTTTGGTTGAGGTGGAGAAGGATATTTTCAGCCTTGAGCTTTTTCACGGCCCAACCATGGCTTTTAAAGATGTCGGAGGCAGGTTTATGGCCAGGTGCCTCTCCTATTTCAATAAGACAAAAACTGATGAAGTGACGGTTTTGGTAGCCACTTCGGGTGACACGGGCGGTGCCGTTGCCAGCGGGTTTCTTGGTGTAAAAGGTGTCAATGTGGTGATCTTATACCCCAGCGGGAAAGTCAGTGAGGTACAGGAAAAGCAATTAACCACTTTGGGACAAAATATAAAAGCGCTTGAGGTTGATGGTACCTTTGACGATTGTCAGGCCATGGTCAAAAAAGCCTTTATAGACAAAGACATTACCGATCAAATACAGCTCACCTCTGCCAACTCGATCAATGTAGCGCGGTGGCTGCCCCAAATGTTTTATTTTGCTTTTGCCTATAAACAGTTAAAAGATCGCTCCAAGCCACTTGTTTTTTCAATACCCAGCGGCAATTTTGGCAATATCTGTGCCGGATTTATGGCGCAGCAGCTTGGTTTGCCCGTAAGCCATTTTATAGCCGCTACCAATGCCAATAAAGTTGTCCCGAATTTTATGGAAAGTGGCCATTATGAACCCCTTGAGTCGGTGGCTACCATTTCTAACGCCATGGATGTAGGCGATCCGAGCAATTTTATTCGCATTCGTGAAATTTTTAAGGATAATTTCAAGTTGATCCAAAAAAATCTTTCTTCGTATTCATTTTCAGACTACCAGACCAGGGAAGCCATGCAAGATGTTTATGCGGCAACGAAATATATATTGGATCCTCATGGCGCTGTAGGTTATTTAGGATTAAAAAAATACTTAAAAGAGTCGACCAAATCACAAGGTATATTTCTTGAAACTGCTCATCCTGTAAAATTCCTGGATGTAGTTGAACCGGTCATTAAAAAGAGCATTCCGCTTCCTTCGCAAATCAAAGAAATCATGCACAGGAAAAAGGAGGCTGCTTTTATAAGTACCTATGATGAATTAAAAAGTTTTTTATTGAAATAAGATTCCTCCTTAGGTTGAGGTAATTTCATGACACCAGTGGCTATGTACTCAATTCAAAGATCCAAAGTAATGTTATCCTGAGCCTAATGGTAAAAATCCATATGCGTTTTGTTCAAAGCAGTTTCAGATCTGTGAGGAATATGATAATTCCGGCCTAATTTATTTAGTATCTTTAGCCTTCTATTCAATTTTATGAAAAAAAATATTTACAGTAGTGTTCTTTTCTGCCTGCTGCTGTCATTTACAGCTATCGCACAGTCGTTTGGCCGCAAAGACACCTTAATGGGTACGATTACAAAAGAAAGAGCCTGGTGGGATCTTTTACATTATGATATTGAGGTCACTATTGACATTGAAAACAAGTCCATTTCGGGTACAAACATTATCAGATACCGCGTGACCAACAGCGGTACGAAGCTTCAAATAGACCTTCAGTCGCCCATGAAAATAAAAAGGATACTACAAGAGGGGGAAACACTCACCTATGACAAAGAATTTTCGACCTATTTTGTGACATTGAACAGCATTCAAGAACCTGGCAGTATCCGGGACATAAGCATTGAATTTGAAGGTAGTCCAGTTGAATCTGAAAACCCTCCCTGGGATGGAGGATTTATCTGGAGAAAAGATAAAAACCAACAACCCTTTTTAGCCAATGCAAATCAATTGCTGGGTTCAAGCTCCTGGCTCCCGTCTAAAGATATTCCTTATGATGAACCTGACCAAGGCATGGAGATCAGCATCACTGCACCTTCAACGCTGGTAAGTGTCTCGAATGGAAGGTTGGTGAACCATGACATCAATCCTGACAAAACAGCAACCTACACCTGGAAAGTCGTCAACCCTATCAATGGCTATGGTATTAGCATAAATACAGGTGATTATGTGCATTTTAAGGAATCCTATACCGGAGAAAAGGGTCCTTTGGACCTTGACTATTATGTACTTGGCCATAACCTCGAAAAAGCTAAGAAACAGTTTAAACAGGTCCCGAAAATGCTGGAGGCCTTTGAGTACTGGTTCGGACCCTACCCCTTTTATCAGGATGGTTTTAAATTGGTCGAGGCACCCTATCTGGGCATGGAACACCAAAGTTGCATTGCCTATGGCAACGGTTTTGAAAACGGTTATCTGGGTGGCGATCTGAGCTTTACGGGAGAAGGGCTAAAGTTTGATTTTATCATCATACATGAATCTGGTCATGAATGGTTTGCCAACAGTTTAACCAACTATGACGTGGCTGATATGTGGATCCACGAAGGTTTTACAACCTATAGTGAGGTGCTGTATCTGGACTACCACTTTGGTTCGGCATCCGGCAACAAGTTTTTGATCGGGCTCCGACAAAGAATCTCAAATAACATTCCGGTCACAGGCATTTATGAGGTCAACCAGCCCGGATCGGATGACATGTATTTCAAAGGCGCGGCCATGATACATACCTTGCGCCAAGTCGTCAATAATGATGATCAGTTCAGGGACTTGCTAAGAGGAATCAATCATACTTTTTACCATCAAACCCTCACCAGCGAACAATTGGAAAATTATATCATGCAACAAACTTCCCTGGACCTGAGAGGTTTTTTTGACCAATACTTAAGGACCACCAAGGTCCCCAAAATTCAATATAAAATCAAAAACGGGGTATTGAGTTATTGTTTTAAAAACACGGTAAATGGCTTTAACATTCCCGTCAGGTTCTTTGTAGATGACCAGGTAGTATGGCTTAGCCCATCCCGCGAATGGCAGCAATTATCGCTGCCCTCTGAAAATTCAGAGATTCGGATCGACCAGAATTTTTATATTGATTTCTTACAAAAATAAGCTTCAGTCCTTATTCTTCTGCATCCAGGTCAGGCAACTGGAACTTATCAAATATACTTGGCTCTGCCATCATTTTTTCTATGTCCTCTGATTTTCTGGGAGCCAGGGCCGAATAATTTACCGGTCCGTTTTTGGTCACCAGCACGTCATCTTCAATTCGGACCGCTATCCCCCACCACTTCTTGTCGCATTTACTTCCTTCAGGAATATAGATTCCAGGTTCAACCGTAAGGATCATGTTCTCTTTAAAAGTACCTTTGTTATTCAGGTCATGTACATCCAGCCCAATGTGATGCGATGTTCCATGAGGAAAATACGTATATCCCTGATCCAGTGAATCAGTGATTCCCAAATCCAATAAGCCCTTATAAATCACTTCTCTTGCAATGCTGTCTATTTTTTTATAATCATTTCCGATCACCATAGCAGCAATTCCTGCTTCCTGAGCCTCATAAACCAAGTCATAAATGATCTTCTGTTCCTTGCTGAATTTGCCGTTTGCCGGAATGGTTCTTGTCACATCAGCCGTATAGCCCCTGTACTCAGCGCCTAAATCCATCAAAATGAGTTCATTTCCTGCCTGTAATTTGTTGTTGTCAATATAATGTAAAACACAAGCGTTGTTACCAGCGCCGACTATGGAAGGGTAACCTTCATATTCAGAACCGTATTTTTTAAACACCATTTCATGGATCCCCTGGGTTTCTGATTCAGACATGCCCGGATGCATGGCTTTCATGACCTCAATTTGGCCGACGCATGAAATTTCAACAGCCTTTTTAATCAGTCTCAATTCTTCCGCTGATTTGACCTCCCTAAGCCCCGCCATAAGCGTGCGTAGCGATTCAGTATCAACAACTGATTGAACGGTGCCTGATTCTGCGTCAATTTCCCTTGCCTGAGGCATAGGAATGCTGTTGATGCTTGACTTGAATTGCGCTATGAGCGCATATAAATTAGGCTGCTCTTTCCCTTTTTCCCGAATATCGTTTTTGAACTCCTCAAACATGATCTTGTCAAATTTTGAGAAATCCACAGGCTGATCAATAAAGGACCGCCCTGCATAAACATTGGTAAACCCAAGATCTTCAATAGCGCCTTTGACACCTACTCCTTGCCCGTTATAAGTTTTATAACGCTCGCCTCTCTCGTATACATAAAGGGTTTCGTTAAATGTTTTTCCATTTTCCTGCTGCTCCTCAGAAAAAATAACCAATACAGAATGCGGCTCTTTCAATCCCGTTAAATAATAAAAATTCGGATCCTGATGATAGAGGAAATCAACATCATTGGCCCTGTTTCTGACCGCGTTTGAAAAAAACACGGCAACACTATTCTCAGGCATTGATGACCTCAGGGCTTCTCTTCTTGATCTATGGAAATCTGAAGACAAATAATCGGTGGGAACATTGTTTTGCGCCAGGGTCAGGTTCATTAAAAAAAGTAATAAAAAAGTATGGGGCCATTTCATGTGCATCTATTTTATTTTGAT
>JBFFLO010000189.1:0-5686 GCA_041554895.1 Lutimonas sp.
GGAACCTCAGCCATTTCAACCGGATTATTAACCTTATTAAAAGCCGGAGATCATATTGTTGCTTCCAGTAGTTTGTATGGGGGAACCTATAATCTTTTAAATGTTACCTTGCCGAGGTTGGGAATAACCACCACCTTTGTAGATGCTTCTGACCCGGAGAGTTTTGGAAAGGCCGTTCAGGAAAACACCAGGGCCTTTTTTGTGGAATCTCTTGGAAACCCAAAACTGGATGTATTGGATCTTGAAGCGATAGCCAAGGAGGCCAAGGCTGCTAAAGTTCCCTTTATAGTAGATAATACAGTGGCTACGCCGGCTTTATTAAACCCTATTAAGCATGGAGCAGATATCGTGATCCATTCCTTGACAAAATACATTGGGGGTCAGGGCAATTCTCTTGGAGGTGTGATCGTAGATGCAGGCAATTTTGACTGGGCAAATGGTAATTTTCCCGAATTTACGGAACCTTCGGCAGGTTATCATGGCCTGGTGTATCATGAAGCTTTGGGGAATGCCTCCTATACGTTTAAACTGATCCTTGAAGGCCTGCGCGATTTTGGCGGAGCTTTAAGCCCATTCAATGCCTTTCAAATTATACAGGGATTGGAAACTTTGCCTGTACGTATCAAGCAGCACAGTGAAAATGCCCTTGAACTGGCTCAATGGCTGGAAGGCAGAAAAGAAGTTGCCTGGGTAAATTATCCGGGATTGGCAAGCAGCCCCTATAAGGCTTTAGCAGATAAGTACTTGCCTAAGGGGCAAAGCGGGATCGTGACCTTTGGCATCAAAGGAGGATTTGAAGCCGCAAAGAAATTTACGGATGCTACAGAAGTGTTTTCCTTGTTAGCGAATATTGGGGATACGAAATCTTTGATCATTCACCCGGCAAGCACGACCCATCAACAATTGACTGCATCGCAACAGGCTGAAGCCGGAGTAGGACAAGACCTGATCAGATTGTCTGTAGGGATTGAAAACATAGAAGATCTTAAAGCAGATCTCGAGAATGCTTTTAAAAGTTTATAATTAAAGGAACTTGCCGGTTCATTACCCGGATCGGTAAGTTTTATAAGTCATCTATTGTACAGAAACCAAATATTATGTTTCTTTGCAAAAAGTTCATCAACATAAGATTTTGTTATAAAGAAAGGCGGAGGGATTAGACCCGATGAAGCCTTAGCAACCCTTTTTTCTGGAAACTCAGTTAAAAGAAGGTGCTACATTCTACCCATTAGGAAAGATAACTCATTGCCCTTTGAACCTTATACTTTTTCCTTTTTTTATTACAATTTCTTACAAGTACTTTATGCATCTGAAACCAAATACGTTTGGAGTCAAATAATAAAAATTAAATAGTAAAGAAGTTGAAAAATTTACATCATATACAATTAGAGAATTTCACGACAGAATCGGGTTATTACTACCCTGAGTTTGCCCTTTCCTATGAGCTGTTCGGGCAGGCACTTGGTTCGTCGCCGGTTGTTTTAGTGAACCATGCCCTTACTGGTAACTCGAACGTGGCCGGAGACCAGGGCTGGTGGAATTCACTTATCGGACTGGGTCGTTTGATCGATACCAGTAAATATACTGTTGTAGCTTTTAATATTCCTGGAAATGGATATGACGAGGTGGAGGCGAACAGGATCGATAATTATGAAGACTTTACGGCAAGGGATATTGCCAGGTTGTTCGGCATTGGCTTGGAGAAGATCGGAGTGAATCAATTATATGCCGCAATAGGCGGGTCTTTGGGTGGAGGAATTGCCTGGGAAATGGCTGTCCTGTTCCCTGACCTTATAGAAAACCTGATTCCCGTGGCTTCAGACTGGAAGGCTTCAGATTGGATTTTGGCACATAATAAAACGCAGCAACAGATATTATCAAATTCCAGCAAGCCCGTTCACGATGCAAGAATGATGGCCATGTTATTTTACAGAACGGCAGATTCATTTAAAGAAAAATTCAACAGGACCAGGAACGAGGAACAAGGTAATTTCAATACAGAGAGCTGGTTATTACATCATGGCCAAAAACTGGAAAACAGGTTTTCGCTCCCAACTTATAAAATGATGAATCATCTGTTAAGTTCGGTCGATATTACCCGTAACAGAGGCGCCTTTAATGAAGTGGCCAGCCAGATCAAAGCAAGGGTTTTTCAGGTGGGAGTTGATTCTGATTTCTTTTTTGTCCCCAAGGAAAATATAGAAACTCAAAAATTGCTGAATGAAGCAGGAGTAGAGAACTATTATGAAGAAATCAAATCGATTCACGGACACGATGCTTTTTTAATTGAATTTGAGCAGCTTGAAAAAATACTCAGCCCGATCTTTACCCAGCCCAAAGCAAGAAGCCTAAAAAAGAAAGGGATCAAAGTATTAAAATTTGGTGGTCGTTCTTTGGCAAATGGGGAAGGAATTCAGAGAGTGGTAGAAATCATTTCTGAAAAAGCGAACAACAATGATAATTTTATAGTTGTGCTTTCAGCGAGAGGAAATTCAACCGATGATCTGGAAGCCATACTTGAAAAGGCAAAAGCAGGAGATCCTTATCAGGAAGAATTTGACCAGTTTAAAAATTATCAAGTTGAACCAGCGGCCGAAATCAGTTTTGATCATGAATTTAAACTGCTTGATGAGATCTTTCAGGGGGTAGCCCTTCTCGGGGATTACAGCAATAAGATCAAAGACAGGGTATTGGCTCAGGGAGAGGTTTTATCGGTTAAATTACTGAGCCATTTGTTGCATAAAAAAGGCATTCCGGCAAAGGCTGTAGATTCAAGACAACTGATCAAAACGGATAGTAATTTTGGTGAGGCCTTAGTGCTAGAAGATGTTTCAAGAGAAAATATTAAAAGGCATTTTGCCAATAATGGGCGTGATTTACAACTGATTACAGGTTTTATTGCTTCCAACAGCAAAGATGAGACCACCACTTTAGGAAGAAATGGCAGTAATTATTCTGCCTCGCTTTTTGCCAATTATTTAGATGCAGCTGAACTGGAAAATTATACCCATGTCAATGGAATTTATACAGCCAATCCGGATCTTGTTTCGAACGCGCAGATGATCGAGGAACTTTCTTATCAGGAAGCTAATGAACTGGCTAATTTTGGGGCCAATATCTTGCATGCCAAAACCATCATTCCGCTGATAGAAAAGAATATCCCCCTTCGTTTGTTAAATACTTTCGACAAGCAAAACAAGGGAACGCTTATTAAATCGCAGGCAACCAGTAAAGGGATCAGGTCGGTAACCGTTCAAAACAATGTGTCCCTGATCAATTTGGAAGGAAGGGGTTTATTGGGAAAAATAGGGGTAGATGCCAGAATTTTCACGGCACTGAGCAAAGGAGGCATCAATGTCAGCATTATTTCCCAGGGGTCCTCTGAGAGAGGAATTGGTTTTGTGGTAAGTTCTAATGATGCGTTATTAGCAAAAGAGATCCTTGAACAGGAATTTGCTTTGGATATTAAAATGAAAGATGTCAACAGGATCTATGTGAAGGATAAGCTGTCTATCGTTTCGATCATCGGCCAAAATCTTTCTAATTTCCATAGGTCATATAATGCGCTTTCAATCAATAAAATAAAGCCCGTATTGATCAACAATACGGTTACAGGGGATAATATTTGTCTCGTCCTTGAAGATAAGGACCTCAACAAGGCCGTTAACGTGATCCACGGGCAGATCTTTGGCGTATCAACCAATATCAATGTGGCTATTTTTGGGGTCGGACTTGTAGGCGGTACTTTAATAGAGCAGATCCTGAAAAGCAAACAAGATATTTTGAAAAGAAGAAATATCAACATCAATATTTTTGCTTTGGGTAATTCCAAACAATTGTTGTTGCAGCGAGAAGGGGTAGGTGAACATTGGAAAAAGGAGCTATTAGATCAGGATAAAAGCGGCTTTACCATTAATGATGTGATCGGATTTGCAAAAAACAATCACCTGGAAAACCTGATCGCCGTCGACAACACAGCGAGCAGAGATTTTATTAAAAATTATATTCCTTTGGTAGAGAACGGTTTTGATTTGGTGTCTTCTAACAAGATCGCCAATACCGTTGATTTTTCTTTTTATAAGGAATTGCGCGCTGCGCTTAAAAGAAATGAAAAGAACTACTTGTATGAAACCAATGTTGGAGCAGGTTTGCCTTTGGTGGATACCATAAAGTTGCTGCACCATTCGGGAGAAAACATTACAAGGATCAACGGGGTATTCTCGGGATCACTAAGTTATTTGTTCAATAATTTTTCAGAACAGGAACAGGACTTCAGTGATATCCTTCAGCAGGCAGTAGATAAAGGCTTTACGGAACCTGATCCGCGAGAAGACCTGAGCGGAAATGATGTGGCGAGAAAATTACTCATCCTGGCCCGCGAGCTGGATCTTGAGAATGAAATTGAAGATGTAAGCATACAAAACCTGATACCTGAAGACCTTAGAGAAGGAACTGCAGCTGATTTTCTGAAAAGATTGAATGATCTTAATGACACTTACCAAAAAACGAAACAGGAGCAAAAGCCTGATCACGTATTGAGGTATGTAGGTATTTTAGCAGGAGACCTTTCTAAAAGTAAGGGAGAGCTTGAAGTAAAGCTTGTATCCGTATCAAAGGATAGCTCTTTGGGACAGGTTCAGGGATCGGATTCCATTTTTGAGATTTATACCGAATCATATGGTGAAAGACCCTTAGTGATCCAGGGTGCCGGAGCAGGAGCAAAAGTAACGGCCCGAGGAGTGTTTGGGGATATTTTAAGATTAACTGAAAAAGCGGTTTAGGACCTGGTTTCAATGCTAGATCCGAATTTAAACCCGCATGATACGATTATGACAAAGAAAAGACAATTTGAGACAGAGGCCATAAGGAACCAAATCCCACGTTCAAATTTTGGAGAACACACCAGTGCGATGTATGTAACCTCCAGTTTTGTGTTCGATGATGCCGAAGACATGAGGGCGTCTTTCGCTGAGGAAAAGGAAAAGAATATCTACAGCAGGTTTTCTAACCCGAACAACACGGAGTTCGTAGATAAAATCGTGGCCATGGAAGGAGCAGAAAGCGGCTATGCTTTTGCCTCAGGTATGGCGGCCATTTTCTCTACTTTCGGTGCCTTGCTCAGCAGCGGAGATCATATCCTTTCTGCTCGTTCGGTATTTGGTTCTACCCACGCTTTATTCACGAAGTTTTTCCCTAAATGGAATATAGAAACCAGTTACTTTAACATCAGTGAAGCAGACGGTATTGAAGCATTGATACAGCCAAATACCAAGATCTTGTATGCTGAGACACCCACAAACCCTGGATTGGAAGTCATTGACCTTGAGTATTTAGGCAAGATTGCAAAAAAGCATGGCCTATTGC
Source organism: Lutimonas sp. (assembly GCA_041554895.1). Taxonomy (GTDB): domain Bacteria; phylum Bacteroidota; class Bacteroidia; order Flavobacteriales; family Flavobacteriaceae; genus Lutimonas. The sequence continues at coordinate 5,365 of JBFFLO010000189.1, forward strand.
TTGTGATTGATAACTGTTTCGCAACGCCCTATCTTCAACAGCCTATAAAATTTGGTGCTGATCTGGTAGTGCATTCGGCCACAAAATTGATCGACGGACAAGGACGCGTTCTGGGAGGTGTAACCGTTGGGAAGGCTGATCTGATCAGAGAGATCTACCTGTTTTCAAGAAATACAGGCCCCTCTTTGTCGCCGTTTAACTCCTGGATATTGTCCAAGAGCCTGGAAACTTTAAGCGTAAGGGTTGACAGGCACTGTGAAAATGCATTAGCAGTGGCAGAATTTCTGGAAGGGCACAAGCAAGTTAATTCTGTAAGGTATCC
>JBFFLO010000190.1:0-5681 GCA_041554895.1 Lutimonas sp.
ATTATCAACCGCTATTATTTTGAAAAAGGTGAATATCAAAACCATATAGAATTTAGCCCTTTTATAAAAGAAGCTATCTCAGTTCTTGAAAATGAGGATCAATACAGAAGCATTTTAGCGAATGGAAAAAATTAAACGAACACGGGCTCAGATTTCCACCAATGCCATTGAAAGGATTTATATCACGATGCGGCATTTATTTATTCGTGGGTTTTATAAGCCAATGGGTGTTTCAGGGAATGCCCTTATCAATGAACTTTTAATTTTACGTCCAGAAATCTATGGTTCCATTGGAGAGGAAATAGCTGAGTTGGAAGGCCTGTCATATATCATAGACAGATTGCCGGAAGGGATCGCCGAATGTCGCTATATTAGTTTAACTGCCGATGAAGGCTTGAGGGAGTCTCATTTTAAAAAGATCGTTCCGGCTAAACGAAGAAGAAATTGTTATCGGATAGATAGTGATCAGATGAACATTGAAATCACCCGGGGCAGGTCTGATATATATGATATCCTGACGCACTTGACTTTTATGTTTATTGAAGCCAAAAAAATTGCCCATAAAGTCTTGATTAATGATGAGGGCCACACTATAAGGGAGTGGAACCACCTTGAAGAAGTAGTGTTGATGAATAAAAAGATCAACAAAAATGAGCGAGAAGTCCTTATCGCGCATTTATCTACTTTTTTGGGAAGGAGTTATGAGGAAATTCAAAAAGCAGATGTCGATTTTGCAACTGTTCAATCTCCTAACAGACTCTTTGAGGTGATTTACTGGATGGGTAAACTGTCTCTGAATGAAATTGTAGAAGACAAAAAACGGGAAATCACCTTTAGCCCCATTCTAAGAGAGAGGATTGGCCATCATATCTCGGGTGAAAGTTGGGCTGATAACATCAAAAAAGAACTTTTTACGAGAGGACTACTAGACAGGCCTATTCATATCATCAGCGCTAACATGCACAGCGTGATGAATTCTATTTATGCAGAGATGTTTTTGCCAAAGGAAGCAAGTAAAAATCACGGGACCTCACTTTTTGAATTGATTGGAAGTTCAGAAAACAAGGACCTGAGAAAGATTATTAAAAAAGGAGCAGGCAAGAAAGGGTTGACATTTATCAAAGACACGACAGGTGCCAATATTGATGTTCAGATCATTGATACGGAAAAAATAGACTTTGAGAACACTCGTTTTACATTAAAACACTCAAAAAAGGCAAAACCAGTCATTATCGTAATGGATTACGCCTTTGGAGAACAGGCATACGAAACGCTTGATGAATTATTGAAGCCCTATGAGCTGGCTTCCGGCGATAAGAAACATTTGAATATAGACTCTGTTTCGGTTATGGGAAAAGCAGGGATCCTGGAAGGCGTAAAAGGAGATATCATGATTCCAACCTCACATATTTTTGAAGGCACCGCCGATAATTATCCATTTACCAATGAATTAAAGCCCGAAGATCTTAAAGGCGAAGGTATTGATGTTTATGAAGGCTCTATGATCACGGTGCTGGGGACGTCTTTACAAAACAGGGATATTTTGGAATTCTTCTATAATTCTACCTGGAAGGTGATTGGGCTTGAAATGGAAGGAGCTCACTACCAGAAAGCCATTCAGTCTGCGTCCAAGATAAGAGGCAATGTAAAGCAGGATATCAAAGTGAGATATGCCTACTATGCTTCGGATAATCCTTTAGAAACAGGAAGTACCCTTGCCTCAGGTGGTTTGGGATCCTCAGGCGTAAAACCGACCTATCTTATTACCCAGAAGATTTTGGAACAGATCTTTTAAAAATGTTTTTAATTCCAGCTCCTAAGTATTTTACACGTGGTTTTGGGCTTAATTGAATTTTTAAAGTATTTTTGCTTGCATATATACAGCACATGAACATACTTATTTTAGGGTCAGGAGGAAGAGAATGCACGCTAGCCTGGAAGTTGGCTCAAAGCCCGCAATGCGGAGATCTTTTCATTGCTCCCGGCAATGCGGGAACATCGGATTTTGGAACAAACCTGGAGCTGGATCCAAATGATTTTAAACAGGTAAAAAGTGCAGTACTAAAGCGTGATATCCAAATGGTGATCGTAGGACCTGAGGATCCTTTGGTACTTGGAATTCACGACTTTTTCCTGGAAGACGATGATCTTAAGAAAATCCCGGTAATAGGTCCCCAAAAACATGCGGCCCAATTGGAGGGAAGCAAAGAATTTGCGAAGGAGTTTATGTACAGGCACCATATCCCTACTGCACAATACAAGAGTTTTACTGTTGAGCGTTTAGCTGAAGGGTATGAATTTCTCGAAACGCTTAAGCCGCCTTATGTTTTAAAAGCAGATGGATTGGCAGCAGGTAAAGGCGTTTTGATTCTCAGTGACCTGCAAGAGGCCAAGAAGGAACTGGAAGAAATGCTCGGACAACAAAAGTTTGGCCAAGCCAGCTCTAAAGTGGTTATTGAGGAGTTTCTGGATGGTATTGAAATGAGTTCTTTTGTACTCACCGATAGCGAGAACTATGTGATTTTACCAAATGCAAAGGATTATAAGCGTATCGGAGAAGGAGATAAAGGCCTGAATACGGGTGGAATGGGAGCCATATCCCCTGTGCCTTTTGCCGATCCTGAATTTCTTTCTAAAGTTGAAAAAAGAGTAATTATCCCTACCATTGAAGGATTAAAGAAGGATAAAATACCTTATGTTGGATTTATTTTTATCGGTTTGATCAGGGTAAATAATGAGCCTTATGTTATTGAATACAATGTCAGAATGGGCGACCCTGAAACTGAAGTGGTGATACCAAGGATACAATCTGATCTTGTTGCGCTTTTTAAAGCCACAGCTGATAAAAAATTAAAGAGCTTTGATCTCGTTATTGACAAAAGATCTGCCACCACTGTCATGATGGTATCAGGGGGTTATCCTGAGGCATATGATAAAGGGATGGAGGTCACAGGGCTGGAGAAGGTTGAGAATTCGATCATTTTTCATGCAGGGACCAAGCTTTCGGGGGATAAGATTTTAACCAATGGCGGACGTGTACTTGCCGTAACTTCTTATGGAATTGACTTTAAGCAGGCCCTTAAGCAGTCGTATCAAAATATCGAGAAAATTCATTTTGACAACATGAATTATAGAACTGACATCGGATTTGATCTATAGGGGGGTGTCCTCTTTGATTTAGTAGTCTGGTTTCGAACCCCAAAGCATGGAATTGATTCAGAGCGGACAACATAAAAAGATCCTGGTGGCACCTTTGAATTGGGGCCTTGGACATGCTACTCGATGCATTCCTGTTATCAGGGCACTTATCAAATACGATTTTCGGCCTATATTGGCGGGAGATGGTGATTCTCTTGAACTTTTGAGACAGGAATTCCCGGAGTTAACTTATTATGAGCTCCCATCAACCAAGGTAGTCTATACAGAAAAAGGGAGTCTTTTAAAATACAAACTGCTGTCTCAGGCTCCTAAATTGATAAAAGCCGTTAAACTTGAGAAAAGAAGAACGCAGGAGATCCATAAATTAGAAAAGCTTAGCGGAATCATCTCAGACAACAGGTTTGGTGTGCGATCTGATGATATTCCAAGTGTTTACATCACCCATCAATTGCAGGTCCTAAGTGGAGCTACGACTTTTTTAAGCAGTCAATACCACAGGCAAATTATCAATAAATTTAAGGAATGCTGGGTTCCGGATTTTGAATCAAACGAACTGGCCGGTAAACTTTCACAACCAGCAAACGGGAAATTAGTGCTAAAATATATAGGGCCTCTAAGCAGGCTTACCTGTCAACCGCAAAATAAAAGATGGGATATTGTAGCAATATTGAGTGGTCCTGAGCCACAAAGAGGAATTCTTGAAGCAAAAATCAAAGAAGAACTAAGATCTTATTCCGGCACAAGTTTGATCATTCAGGGAATTGTTGAAAGTAAACAAACGAGGAGGTCTGATAGAAATATGACCATTGTAAACTTTATGCTGCATCAGGAGTTAGCTGAGGCAATTGAACAAGGGGAGCTTATTCTGTCACGTTCGGGATACAGCAGCATTATGGACCTTTATAAACTTGGGGCGAAAGCATTTTTCATACCAACCCCGGGGCAATTTGAACAGCAGTACCTGGCTGAGCATCTAAAAAGGAAAGGTTATAGCGATTTTTCTGAACAAGCTTCATTTCATATCGATAAGCTTTTTAATGTGAAGAATTATCAGGGTTTTAACCATAAAAAAACATCAAAAAACAACCTGAACCGATCGCTTTTTGATGTTTTTAAATAAACAATTTATTCTTTAAATAAAAGACAGATCTGCCTTTTCCACTTCTTGAACTTTAATGATTTTATTTGATTTGTACGTAACTTCCTTTACGGCTTCATCTTCTATCATATACCATTTGCCGTCTTTTTCACCATTGTTGTAAATCGCAACTACTTTGATCTTTCCTTCCTTGCTATAAGAAACCCACTTGTCATGTAGCTTATCATTTTTAAAAAAACCTACTTCTTTGATCATTCCATTGTCATGATAGTATGTGGCCTTAACCAGGTCTTCTTGTTTTTCAAACGTTGGTTCTATCTGCTGAGCGAAAGAAACACTTATCATCAGCATAAACACGATCAGGGCAGAGACTAACTTTTTCATAAAATATCGTTTTTAATTTTTCTTAAGGTAAAATTACTTAATTAACACTAAGTATACAATAAGTTTACAATAACTTAACATTGGAAAGTCTGAAATATTGTTCGCAGATTTGTTAACGGATAAGCTGAAAGGTTAAATAGCCTTGTTTAAGGTAAATGAAAAAATAGATCCTTGATGTATTTCACTTTCTACAAATACTTGCTGATCATGTGCTTCAATGATGTGTTTTACAATGGAAAGCCCTAACCCTGAACCTCCCTGGTCCCTGGAACGGCTTTTTTCTACCCGGTAAAATCTTTCAAATAATCTCTGAAGGTTATTCTCGGCTATTCCCACGCCATCATCCTCAAAGTTGATCATATATTGATGATCAGAATAAGGTTTAATACTCACTAAGGTATTTCCTCCTACCTTGCCATACTTTATAGAATTCGACAAGAGGTTAATGACCACCTGTTCGATTTTATCCTTGTCTGCTTTAACCATTATAGGGAACTCATAGGGCTCTTTAAAATCGATACGAATATTTTTTTTACTTGCTTTTAGCTCAAATAACTCAAAAACATCCAGCAAGGTTTTGACAATGTTAAAATTATCCTGTTCCAGTTTCATACCTGACTCCAGTTTGGCGATCATGTCAAGATCTTTAACGATGTACGACAGGCGCTCAACGCTTTTATTGGTTCTCTCTAAATATTTTTTGATAAGTTCAGGATCATCCAGATCATCATCAAGAACCGTTAAAAGATAGCCTTGTGCCGTAAAAATAGGCGTCTTCAATTCATGTGCAATGTCTCCAATAAAATCGCGTCGGAAATCGTCTCGATCGTGTAGTTGCTCGATTTCTGCATGCTTGGTTTCAGCAAATTTTCTGATGCGCTTTATAAATTTTTCAAAATCAATATCCTGTAATTCCGCTTTTAATGCGGGTTCATTATCAAAAAGGTTCGATTCATAAACTCGGTTTAATCGAAGAAAAATGAATTTTTTCATTTGAATGCCATAGATGAAGAACAAGGCAAAAAAATAGATACAACCG
>JBFFLO010000191.1:0-5671 GCA_041554895.1 Lutimonas sp.
AACGGGGTCGCTTGCAAGCCAGTTTGCTTACAAATTCTCAAATGAAATTGCACCTTTAGCCGACTATGTTGTGGATTTCCATACCGGAGGGTCGGGTAGAGAGAATTTTACGAATGTAAGGTGTGTTTTGCAAGAAGAAAAAACCTTTGATCTCGCCAAGGTATTTGGCGCACCTTTTATAGTGCACTCGGCTTACATTCAAAAATCAATTAGAGAAACCCTCCATAAGATGGGGAAAACCATTTTACTTTTTGAAGGTGGAAAATCACTTGACCTGGACCAATCCGTTATTGATCACGGAGTAGAAGGAGCGCTGAATATCATGAAACATCTAGGCATGCAGACCGGAGAGATCATTGTTAAAAACGATCCGGTAATCGTGCAAAAAAGTAAATGGTTACGCGCTCCTTATTCAGGAATGTTCCAATCTAAAGCTAAAAATGGCAGCAAGGTTAAGCGTAAAGAGGTCTTAGGTAAGATTTTTGATCCATTTGGAGAATTTGAAAAAAAAGTGGTTGCTCCTTTTGATTGTTATATTTTCGGGTTGAATACTGCGCCAATCGTCCACAAAGGGGATGCCATCTTTCACGTAAGTATTGAAACAGCGTAAATAAGTGTGACTACAAGCATTTGAACGAATTCAATACAGTATCATAAAAAATAATACAACTATTTACCAATCAGATAGTTTCCGTATATTTGGTAGAGGCTATTTATTAAAATGATAAATAGAGCTAAAAACCAATAAAAAAATTCATCAATTTAAACTTGCAGTAACATGTCAACAATAAAAACAACCTTCGGAAGGCGTTCATTCTTAAAATCAAGTGCTTTGGCAGGTGGTGGTTTGATGCTTGGATTCAGCTGGCTGGCATCTTGTCAATACAAGACGGAGGAAGAAGTCTTGGCAATGCCAAAAGAGTGGTTTGAGATCAATTCTTATTTGAAAATTGGCGAAAACGGAGTGGTGACAATTTATACCCCCAACCCTGAATTTGGTCAAAATGTAAGAACCTCAATGCCTATGCTAATCGCAGAGGAATTGGACACCGACTGGAAAAATGTATTGGTTGAACAGGCTCCTTATCACGCTGAGAAGTATGGCTTTCAATTTACAGGAGGCAGCCAAGGAATCAGATCCAGATGGGAACCCTTGCGAATGGCAGGCGCTTCCGCCAGACAAATGTTGAGAGAAGCCGCAGCGCAAACATGGGGAGTACCAATTGAAGAAATAACTACCGAAGCCGGTACACTGCAACATACCCCAAGCGGTAAATCGGCAGGATATGGCGAAATGGCCTCTACTGCAGCTACTGTAACCGTGCCAAAGGAGGTAGAATTAAAAGCTGTCAAAGATTTTAAAATCATAGGTACATCTCAAAAAAATGTTGATGGAAAAAGCATGGTCACGGGTGAGCCGATGTTTGGAATGGATTATCATAAAGAAGGCATGTTGATCGCGATGATTGAACACCCTCCTGCTTTTGGATTAACCTTAGCATCAGTTGATGGTACAGAAGCCAGGGCTATGCCGGGCATTAAAGACGTGATTACCCTGAAAAGCTATAAAGATGGTTATGATAAAGGAGGTTTTGATACCAATGCATTTCCTGATTTGGTTGCTATAGTGGGGAACTCCACATGGGAAGTCATGCAAGCTAAAAAGAGATTAAAGGTGGCATGGAAACCTATTGCTTCTTACACCGAAACCATTAGTGGATTCAGGGGAAAAGAGTCAAAAAATATCCCTGCAGGTTTAGAATCGACTTCCGGCCATAAATCTAAAATGGAAGAGTTCGCAAATAAACCAGGAAAAATAGTGCGTCAGGACGGAAATCCTTTAGAGGCATTTAAGAATGCTGCAAAAATCATAGAAAGCACTTATGCTGCCCCTTACCTGGCACATAATTCCATGGAGCCGTTAAATGCTTTTGCCCATGTGGATGGCGATAAAGCAATGATCGCAGCACCACTTCAAATACCAGGATTCATCATTCCTGCTATTGCTGCCAGTCTTGAAATTCCTGTAGAAAACATTACGATGGAAATGCCTCGAATGGGAGGTGGTTTTGGTCGTAAAGCTTATGCTCACTATGTTTTAGAGGCCTCATTGATCTCTAAAAAAGTAAATGCTCCTGTTAAATTAATCTACTCTCGTGAAGACGATATGACCAATGGTATTTATCGCCCTACTTATCAAGCAACCTATCGAGCTGCTTTGGATGAAAATAATAATTTGACCGCCTTGCATATAAAGGCTGGCGGTATTCCTGAAAGCCCTTTGTTTGCTAATCGTTTCCCTGCCGGCGCGTTAGATCATTATTTGGCCGAAGAATGGGCTATTGATTCTAATATTACTATTGGTGCATTCCGTGCCCCACGCTCTAATTTTATGGCAGGAGCAGAACAATCCTTCCTGGACGAAGTGGCTGAAGCCGCGGGTAAGGATCCCATTGAATTTCGCTTGGACTTGCTTAAAAGAGCTAAGGAAAATCCAGTCGGAGAGCAGAACGATTATGACGCAGAACGGTATGCCGGGGTTTTAAAATTGGTACGTGAAAAATCGGGATGGAGTCAAGATCAATCGAATGCTCATCGTGGTGTATCAGCCTATTTTTGCCATAATACCTATGCGGCCCATGTCTTGGATCTATCTATTGTAAATGGTAAGCCAATAGTAGAAAATGTTTGCTGTGCCATTGATTGTGGTATTGTAGTAAATCCTGATGCTGCTAAAAACATGGCAGAGGGCGCTATCACAGATGGTATTGGCACTGCGTTTTACGGTGAAATGACTTTTAAAGATGGCGTTCCTGATAAAAATAATTTCAACCAGTATAGAATGATCCGTATGAGCGAAGCTCCTAAAGCTCTTGATATTCATTTTGTGGAAAATGAAGTCAATCCTACCGGAATGGGAGAACCACCATATCCACCAATTTTTGGAGCGGTTGCCAATGCATTGTTCAAAGCTAGCGGAGAAAGGCATTATAACCAGCCTTTCTTTGGAAATAAACAGGTTTTGGGCTAGGCAATTCATGTATAAAATCCTTCTTTTCTTAAACATCGCATGTTTAAGGAAAAGGTTGATTTGATTTAATGGCGACATTTTCCCATAACACTTCAAGTTGTTTTGGGAGCAACCATGATGGTCAAAAAAATATGTAAAAGCATCTTTAATCTGGGTGCTATCCCAAATGTTTTTTGCGCTCAATTAAGTATATTGCCAACTTATTTTTGACCCCCTTTACTCACAAACTTGAAGTTAGGATTATTTAAAAAACACGAATGTCTGAAAGAAAGAAACAAGCAAAATTAATACGGCTATTTAGAAAGATTCACAGAACCATGGGTATATACTTATTTGTTTTGTTTTTCATAGTTTCCATTACAGGGTTACTTTTAGGATGGAAAAAAAATAGTATGGGAATCATTCATACAGAATCAAAACAAGGGGTATCATCGGATGTAAAAGATTGGCTCCCTCTTGACACATTGCAAACAATAGCATTTCAGGCCTTACAAAGTTCTGTTAAACAAGATATTAATTTAGATCTTCAAAGGATCGATGCAAGGCCTGAAAAAGGAATGGTCAAATTTGTTTTTGAAAATCACTATTGGGGCATTCAACTTGATGCCACCACAGGAGAAGTACTTTCAATTAACCAAAGGCGCTCAGATTTAATAGAAAATATTCACGACGGCCGTGTTCTGGATATATTGTTTAAAACCGACGGAGAGATCATTAAGCTTATTTATACAACAACCATGGGACTGGCTTTATTCCTGTTTACAGCGACAGGATTTTGGTTATGGTATGGGCCTAAAAGGATGAGAAAAGTGAGAATGTTCAGGGGCTCGATCAAGAGTTCTTTTAAAAATAAAAAATCTTAAAAGTTAATTAATCAACTTGTTAAGCTTCTTACTTTGTACCGTGGGCGGGATTCATTGACTGGCGTCAATGTTCCCTTCAAGCTACGCTTGAAAACCAAAAAAATAATCGTTTCGCTTCACTTCAAAAAGAAAGCGAGCTTTCTTATAAAATACAGTAGGCATTTTTTTGGATGGGATTCATTGACTGGCGTCAATGTTCCCTTCAAGCTACGCTTGAAAACCAAAAAAATAATCGTTTCGCTTCACTTCAAAAAGAAAGCGAGCTTTCTTTTTGAAGCTCGCTCACGATTAACCATTTTTTTGGTTTGTTGTACCTTGGGTGGGAATCGAACCCACACGATCTTGCAATCACTGGATTTTGAATCCAGCGCGTCTACCAATTCCGCCACCAAGGCCTCTTTTTTGAGTAGTCCAGAAAAAAAGTACGCTAAATACTTCTTTTTTGGGGATGCAAATATAATCTTTTTGTTGAAAATTATAATCTTTTTTTAAGCAATTTCGTATTTAACCTACCTCCCGGATCAGGCTCTAAATTCTTTGCAATTATTATTTACTAATAGAAATATTTAATTAATTTTGCACTCGTCTTATATCGATTCAAAATCCTTAAAAACAAAACCTTATGCAATCTGAAAATTTATCACCAAAAATATTCGCTTCTTCCCAAAGCGTTGGCCTAGCAGAGAAAATTGCCGAGTCCTATGGGATGGAGTTGGGAAAAGTGAGAAAAACTGTTTTTAGTGATGGCGAATACCAGGTATGTTTTGAAGAATCAATAAGAGGGAGAAGAATCTTTTTGATAGGATCTACCAATCCCCCCAATGATAACTTAATGGAAATGCTGTTAATGATCGATGCTGCCAAAAGGGCATCTGCAAGGCATATCACAGCGGTTATGCCATATTTTGGATGGGCAAGACAAGATAGAAAAGACCAGCCCAGGGTACCAATTGCGGCCAAACTGGTCGCTAAGATACTTCAAGCTGCGGGTGCTACCAGGATCATGACCATGGATCTTCATGCCGATCAGATTCAAGGGTTTTTCGAAGTACCTGTAGATCATTTATTTGCATCTACCATACTATTGCCTCATGTTGAAGCTCTAAATCTTGATAATATCACGATTGCTTCACCTGATATGGGAGGTTCAAAAAGAGCTTATGCTTATTCCAAGTACCTAAAATGTGAAGTCGTGATCTGTTATAAGCAGCGAAAAAAAGCCAATGTGATTGATACAATGGAAGTGATCGGGAACGTTGAAGGTCGAAATATCATCCTTGTGGATGATATGGTAGACACAGCAGGGACCTTGACAAAAGCTGCAGATGTTATGATGGAAAGAGGCGCATTAAGTGTAAGGGCATTAACAACACACGCAATTTTATCCGGACCGGCCTATGAAAGGATAGAAAAGTCTGATTTAAAGGAACTTATCGTCACAGATACTATACCGCTTAAAAAGCAAAGTTCTAAAATAAAAGTTGTATCTTGCGCGCCCTTATTCGCTGACGTGATGAAGAAGGTTCAGACAAATACATCAATCAGCGGACAATTTATAATGTAACATTAATTAATATAGAAAATGAAATCAATTACGATCAAAGGATCTAAAAGAGAAAGCGTGGGCAAGGTGTCAACCAAAGCCTTACGTAATGCTGGAAAGGTTCCTTGCGTTTTATACGGAGGAGACCAGGCTATGCACTTTTCAGCAGACGAACTGTCATTTAGCAAATTGGTATACACTCCAAATGTATATACCGCATCGATTGAACTTGAA
>JBFFLO010000192.1:0-5662 GCA_041554895.1 Lutimonas sp.
GCGGTTAACACCATATCCTTGGAATTCTCATAAACATCAACGCCAGCAAAATTATGCCAGAGACCCAAAGATATTTTGGGCAACAGCAACCCGCTTTTACCACATCTGCTGTATTTCATATGATCATACCTGTGCTTATCCTTATCCATATTTTATTTTCTTAATAGTTCGTGCATTGAATTTTGACAATACCGGTCAAATAATCCGTTGTTCATGCGTAAAAATAAGCAAAATATTTTCGAGTTCTTTATAAAAATATTTAAAGATCCTTGTTTCGAAGATTCAATGTCAAAAGTAGCGGCAACTGCTATTTTAATATCCCGACAGTAATACCGATCGCCTTCTGTAATCATTTTAGCAGGGTCATCAGCAATCTGGCCCAAGGTAAAGACCGGGGCAAGAACAATAAGGCAAAACCATATAAAAAAAGGCTTAGCGAATATGGCTTCCGGCGTTAAGATCAATAGTTGCCCCGGTGGCATGGTCCATAGCACCGCTGCACATTAAGGCAACAAGCGGACTGATATCCTCCGGCACAGTTAGCCGGTTTAAAGCTATTTCATCCAGGATCAATTGAGCACCATGGTCTTCAATAAACTGTTCTGCCATTTTGGTTTTAACAAAACCGGGCGCTATGATAAAAGATTTGATATTGAATTTACCAAACGATCGGGCAATGCTTCTTGCCAAAGAAACTAAACCTCCTTTAGAGGCAGCATAGGCAAGATATTCTTCCGTTTCACCTCTGAAAACAGCCCTGCTGGCAATATAAACAAACCTTCCTCCCTCCTGCTTTTTAAAATGGCCTAAGCCTAATTGCGTCAATAGAGCCGGGGCATCCAAATTAATACGCATTGTTTTTTTCCATATGTCATACCAGCCTTTAACCTGGTCATCAACGGGCTGCCTTAGAAATACGCCTGCATTTAAAACAATGGCGTCAACCTGCCCAAAGGTAGCCAGAGCCTCTTGCCAAAAACGTTGAACGTCTGCAGTGATTCCGAAATCAGCTTGAAAAATATGTGAATTTGTATCAGGGAACTGATCGATCAAATTTTGGGCAGCATTTTTGTTACTGCAATAATGAACGCCAACATTCGCGCCCATTTTCATCAAGTAAGAAGCTATTTCATTTCCTATGCCATCTGATGCTCCGGTCACCAATATATTTTGGTCTTTGAGGTTTATGTGAATCATCTATTAAAGATACTAAAAATCGGAAATGAGGAAAGGAATGCCTGGCTAAATCAAATGCGAAAGGCAAATTATTTTTATTGAGCCTCTATCGTACTGATATTGAGTTCAAACGATTCATCACGTTTATTACCTATCAAAAAAGCGATTTCTTCTATTTTACTGCCATCAAAATTTGGCGTATCAAGCGACCTCCCGCGAAAGCGCGGCTCTAATTTTGAAAACGGAATGCTTATTTCTTCCCATTCGCCAGAAGTTGAAAACTGACATACATAAGAATATTGCTGGTATTTGTCTGATTTCACCCTGAATTGATACGCCTTGCCATCACCTTTTAACTTGATAACAAAAGCTTTGAATTCGGTTGTTACAACTGGCTTAAATCGATTTTGGACCATGGTAAACCCTCCATTATTATCTGTTGAAACCTCTCCTTTAAAGACTGCAAACCCCTTAACCACATTGAATTGACCTTGCGAAAGTCCTCCCATAACCCCATCATTAACAATATACCAGCCTTGGGAACTACTTTCCTGGTTAAAATCAAATATTGTCATCTTGTTTTGTGTGCTTGCTTGCATTAGGATTATTATTAAAATAGTATATATCATGATCCCTCATATTGCCCAAACATCTTGATCAATGCCTTGGTTCTGTAATCGAATATTTCCTCTAACTTAGGTTTGACCAATACCCCATGAAATCGATTGGCGATTAAGGAAAGGGGGAGTTTATAATGGACCACATCAGTTATTTCGGTACCTTTTTCGATTTCCTTTAAAAAATGTTTATGATGCCACATTGCATATGGACCTATTCTTTGTTCATCCACAAAATATTTTTTATGGTCTACATGGGTGATTTCTGTAACCCAATTCATTTTAAGGCCCAATAAAGGACTCACCTTGTAACTGATGATCTGCCCGGCATGCATCTCTTTCTCTGTTCCTGAGAGAATCTTAAATCCCATATAATCTGGGGTAATCACTTTTAGATTCCCGGGATCAGATAAAAATTTCCAGGCTTCATCCAAGCTTATGGGTAAATTTATCTTTGCTGATAACTGAAAGATTTCTCCTTGTTTCTGAAAATGCATAGCTTTGATTTTAACGGCCGGTTAATGGAGCAATAGAAAAAGATCAAGAAAGCGCCAACTTCTTTAAGATCTTCCTGCTCATGGGCTTGGTAATGGAAAAATAATAGTCAATAAGGCGGCCCTCTTCATCAATCAAATATTTCTGAAAATTCCACTTGACAGAAGAACTCTTAACGCCATTAAACTTCTTATCTGTAAGCCAGGCATATAGCGGATGTTGGTTTTCACCTTTAACATCCAGCTTTTCTGATAAAGGAAATGTTACTCCAAAATTTAATTCACAAAACGAACTGATGCTTTTGGCATCACCAGGCTCCTGTTTTCCAAATTGATTACATGGAACTCCTATGATCTCCAAAGAATCTTGATATTTCTCATAAAGATTTTGAAGCTCTTTATATTGTTTGGTAAAACCACATTCTGACGCAGTATTCACGATCAGAATTTTCTTTCCTTTACAACGATCCCAATCAAATACATCTCCTTGAAGCGTCCTTAATTCAATATCGTAAAGTCTCTCTGGAATTTCTTTAACAATTTTCAAAATGACCTGACCCTTAAATGGTGATATGAGATTTCAATCTTGACTCAACCTTTCTTTTAATAGTAGTAAGCCTTTTCATCAGGTCCATGATCGTTTGATCATGGTTCTCTTTATATATCTCATTGAGGTTTAGAATTAATGCTTTCACTTCTCTTGAAGCCAAAATTCTATCATTGGTCGATTTCAAAGACAATTTCCTTTTCTCAAATTCCAGTGCTTGTGATATAACTTCCATAATTGGGGGGATTAAAATTATTATTTATGTTTATATGTGTTCAGTCGATTTTTATTGCTTTCCTTTCATATAAAGTTAGCATAAAATTTTATTTCGACAGATTAAATATAGGCTGTACTTTCTCAATTACCCTATTAAATGTATCGGAATATCTTATGGGCAGATAGAATTTATCTATATAGCTGTTCCATGACCAGAACAAATTGAAGAACCCAAGGCCAAAAAGCCATGGGTTCTTACCATATTAACAAAAAACTCTCAATGTGATGATTCATTTTAAAGACTGGGAAAAGATGGGTTTGTTAACTTGCTTTGAGCCTTTTAACAATTTTTTAACGCTTAAAGGCGCGAAAATCATAGGGTTAAACCCGATAATTTACCTGTTTCTTTAATCAAAATTGTGCTAAAAAAGCAATTTGAATTAAAAACCGCTTCAATATTATTTATTTTAGCCCAAATTCAATATTGCCTAAAAAAATGGTTTACTGTTGCAACGAGTTGTTAAGGTTTCACCTTTTGGGCTTTTTGGGGGTTGAAGGCGGAGATATTGAAAGTCATGGAGTTAATGAAAGAAAATGCTTAGGTAGAACCGGTAGTATTCGGAGCCGGTAAGAAAGTCACTTTAGGCAGAAAATAAATATTTTGAAACTGCTTTTTGATATATAAACCATGCGCTGAACCGATTGGTGGTCATCAACCACAGCTTTACCCTGTCAAAAATTACCATTGGCATCAGCAATAAGATCAGGTAAACAAAAAATGGTTGTAGTGGTTTCATATTCGTTCAATAATAGTTTACTTTAGGCTTTTGTCAAAGTTAATCAAATATCAATCTCATGAAAACCTTAAAATTTTGTTGTGTGCTACTCCTAATGACCTCCTTTCCTCTATGCGCTCAAACTGAAGCATACCAGGAGCAAAAGGCAAGAAAAATTGAGAAAGGCTCTCCGTTCACAAAAATCATAAACAGGGAATTACCTGCAACAATTGTTTATGAAGATAACGACATGATTGCCTTTATTCCGCTTAAAAATCAGGCTAAAGTACATGTCTTGATTGTTCCTAAAAAGGAAATTCAATCGATCAATGACGCAGATACAGAGGATGCCCTGTTGTTGGGGAACATGTTATTATTGGCAGGCAAACTCGCCAGGGACAATGGCATTGCTGAAAGTGGCTACCGCTTGTCTATCAATACCAGTGAAGACGCAGGACAATCTGTATTTCATCTTCATATGCACCTTATGGGCGGGAATAAACTTGGTCCTATGGTAGATCGAATTGATTAAATTGTATTTTTATCTTTCCTATAACTAAATCTGATACCAATGAATATCAAAAGTCTTTTTCTCAGTGTACTGATGGTGCTGCTGAACTTTCATATTAATCTAAATGCTCAGGCAAACATGAATATGAGCAACGGACCATTCAGCCAACTCATCATCCGTGGGGTAACCCTTATTAATGGTAACGGAGCACCCCCGATAGGGCCGGTCGACATTGTTGTAGAGCATAACAAAATAGTAAATATTGAAGTTGTAGGTTTTCCGGGTGTAGAGATTGATCCTGAAAGCAGGCCTCAATTGAAGACAGGGGGCAAAGAATTGATCGCTGAAGGAATGTACCTGCTGCCTGGTTTTATAGATATGCACGGCCATATTGGTGGAATCGCTCAAGGAGCAGAACCCGACTATGTGTTCAAACTCTGGATGGCCCATGGCATCACCACGGTCAGGGAACCAAGTGGAAGAGGAATAGATTTTGCCTTAAAACTAAAGAAGCAAAGTGAGCAAAATGAGATCATTGCACCAAGAATCATTGCCTATACCGGATTTGGTCATAAAAGTAAATCATTCAATCCATTGAATGACCAGCCTATCAACAGCCCCGAACTGGCACGAGAATGGGTCAGGGCCAATGCCAAAAGAGGCGCTGATGGAGTGAAATTTTTCGGGGCCGAGCCAGAAATCATGAAAGCGGCTCTTGAAGAGAATAAAAAATTAGGGCTGGGTTCAGCTTGTCATCACGCACAAATGAGTGTAGCAAGATGGAACGTATTGCACTCGGCACGCGCTGGCCTGACTTCGATGGAACACTGGTATGGTTTACCCGAAGCTTTATTTGACGACAGAACGGTTCAAAATTATCCTCTTGATTATAATTATAATAATGAGCAGCATCGTTTTGAAGAGGCAGGTAAATTATGGGAACAAGCGGCGAAGCCTTATTCGGATCACTGGAACACGGTTATGAATGAATTACTGGAACTGGATTTTACATTGGATCCTACTTTTAATATTTATGAAGCAAGTCGGGATCTGCATAAAGCAAGAAGGGCCGAATGGCATGATACTTACACCCTGCCATCGCTTTGGAAGTTCTACCAGCCCAGTAAAATATCTCATGGGTCCTACTGGCACTATTGGGGAACTGAACAGGAAATTTCATGGAAAAAGAATTACCAGTTATGGATGACTTTTGTCAATGAATACAAAAACAGAGGCGGGCGCGTTACAGCAGGATCAGACGCTGGTTTTATATTTCAACTGTATGGCTTTGCTTATATCCGGGAACTGGAACTTTTAAGAGAAGC